>DQUX01000271.1 GCA_015662065.1 Anaerolineales bacterium
CTGGCGACCCAGATACATTGGGGCAAGCCGCAAGGAGAAGAGCCGGATCCTGGACGAGTTCGTGGCCCTCACCGGCTACTTCGGCGCAGCTACCGCCCCAAGCCCTTAACTGGCCGCAGCACCACCAAGCCCGGCACGCTCCTCACACACCAGATCCCCGTACGCACCTACGCCGACTGGGACGATGCCCGGCCGGGGTTCCTGTAGGTGTGTCGTGAAACTTTGTGAAACTTTGAAACTTTGGGGTCAGGTCTTTACTTTTGAAGTGGCTGACTGTGCCGCCGCCATGGCCAGGCCGTTGCGACTAGGGTTTCCGGGGGCCGCGCGTCACATCGCCTCCCGGGGAAACGCCAGGCAGCCCATCTACTTGGACGACCAGGAGCGCCTCGCGTTCCTGGAGGTCCTGGCCAAGGCGGTGGAACGCTATCGCTGGCCCTGCTACGCCTATTGCCTGATGCTGAACCCACCACCTGCTCATCGAAACCCCGGAAGCCAATCTCTCCCGGGGGATGCGGCAGCGTTTTCCGCTCAGGTCAAGAAGGCACAGCGAGCATATCGACGGTTTGTGGCTCAGGGGGGAAGGGTGGGGTGGTTTTGGGAGGGGAGGAGTTCGGAAGGAGGGTTGAGCCGCTGTTTCGGGAGTGGCTTGTGACCAAGCCAAGCTTGGGGAAAACTATTCGCGGGCAAGGAGGACAGAAGCGTCGGCATTCACCGGGCGGTGGTGGTGTACGGGTATCGGCTAGTGGGGGTTGGGGATGTGTTAGGCTGCCACTTCCACGGCGAGCCGGATCGCGGGCAAACGGAGACGGCTGATGTCAAAAGTAAAGACCTGACCCCAATGCTGGGGCGGGGTGAGGCTGAAAGCGCGGTTCTGAAGGCACCCAGGGTCTGAGAAGCGCTGAAATGCGGTGCCAACATTGTTGCCAATTTCCTCTTCGCAGCAGAGGCTCTTTTCCTTGATGCCAGGAAGCGGGGATGTTCGTCCGGGCAAAGAAGGTGGGGAGGTACACGTACCTGCAGCTGGTGGAGAACAAGCGGGTGGAGGGTAAGACCCGTCAGCGGGTGGTGGCCACCCTGGGGAGGCTGGATCAACTGGAGAAGAAGGGCGGGGTGGAGGCGCTCGTCCTTTCCCTGGCGAGGTTCTCCCACAAGGTGAAGGTGCAAGGGGTCTGCGAGCAGGGGGATCTGGAGGTCTTGGGGGAGCACAAGGAGGGGATCGAAGAGGCGTTGTTTGCGCGGACGCGGGATCTTTTCACCGATCTTAGGCTGGTGTTCTTCGATACGACGAGCCTGTACTTGGTAGGGGAGGGTGGGAAGCTTGGGGAGCGGGGGGATCTGCTGCGGGATCTGGTGGGGGTGCGGCATGAGGGGAAGCGCTACATCCTGAGGACGCCCCTCAAGGGGGTAGCGGGGAAGGTATTTGAGGCGGTGGGGGTGGCGGTGCCGCCGCCTGTCCAGGAGGTCCGTGTGGTGCCAAGACAGTTGTCCAGGTGGCATAGTGCCCTTCAGAAGCTAACTTTCAATTTTCAACTGTAGAAGATCGGCTTAAGGATGGCTCGGAAATC
>DQUX01000285.1 GCA_015662065.1 Anaerolineales bacterium
GATGTGTGTCGCTAGATGTGAGAGAACATATGGTCCGGACCAATTCCCTCTGGACCGAGATAGAAAGGAGAATCATAATGTTTGGGAAAGCTTTTCGCACTGCCCTGTTTCTGATGGCGGCTCTGGCTTTGCTGGTCGCCTGTGGGCCAACGCCGACCGAACCGCCCACGGAGGCGCCGACCGAACCGCCTACCGAACCGCCTACCGAAGCGCCGACCGAGCCGCCGGTTGAGCCGGTGACGGTCACCCTTTGGTTCCACTCCGGTCGGGGTGAGGAGCGGGACGCGCTCAACCAGATCCTGGCCAACTTCGCCGCCGCGCGCGACGACATCGTCGTGGACGCGGTGGAGTTGCCGGAGGGCTCCTACAACGAGCAGGTCCAGGCAGCCGCCTTCTCCGATGACCTGCCCTGCCTGCTTGACTTCGACGGCCCCTTCGTCTACAACTACGTCTGGGGTGGCTTTATGCTTCCCCTTGACGACTACATCTCCGACGAGATGCGCAGCGACTTCCTCCCCTCTATCCTCGAGCAGGGGACCTACCAGGACGGTAAGTTGTACAGCCTTGGACAGTTCGACTCCGGGCTGGCCATCTGGGCCAACAAGGCTTACCTGGAGGCGGCTGGGGTGCGCATCCCCACCCTGGATGAGCCCTGGACCCGGGAGGAGTTCGAGGCCGCGCTGGCGGCTCTGCAAGCCCTCCCCGAGGTCGACTACGCTCTGGATATGAAGATGAACTACGGTCGCGGCGAGTGGTTCACCTACGGCTTCTCGCCCATCCTGCAGAGCTTCGGCGGCGACCTGATCAACCGCACGGACTACCAGAGCGCCGACGGGGTGCTCAACGGCCCCGAATCGGTAGCGGCGATGGAGATGGTGCAGAGCTGGTTCGAGATGGGGTACGTGAATCCCGAGCCGGCGGGTGACACCGACTTCGTGGATGGCAAGGCAGCCCTGAGCTGGGTCGGTCACTGGGTCGCGCCAGGCTATATGGAGGCGCTGGGCGACAACCTGCTTCTCCTACCGATGCCCGACTTCGGCAATGGCCCCAAGACCGGCATGGGCTCCTGGAACTGGGGCATCACCACCAACTGCGAGAACCCCGACGCCGCCTGGGAGGTCCTGGAGTTCATCCTCCAGCCTGAGCAGATCCTGGTCATGACCAACGCCAATGGCGCTGTCCCGGCCCGCAAGTCGGCTCTGGCGATGTCCGACCTTTACGGCCCCGACGGCTTCCTGAACCTCTACGTGCAGCAGCTTGAGGCCGGCGTGGCCGTTCCACGGCCCGTCACCCCTGCCTACCCGGTCATCACCAGCGCGTTTGCCGAGGCCTTCGACAACATCAAGGACGGGGCCGACGTCCAGACGGAGATGGATCGGGCTGTCGAGAAGATCGACCAAGACATCCAGGATAATCAGGGCTATCCTATTAACCCATAGCAGCCATCTGGAGGGACGCCGGGGGAGGCGCATCGCCGCTTCCCCCGGCCTCCTCCGGGCTGCGGAAAGGAGGTCGAGCGTGGCAGCGAATGACCTGGTCCCTACCGGCCCATCTGGCAGGGCGAGGGGCTCTCGCCGGCGACGCAGTGAGGGGCTTGTGGCGTGGCTCTTCATGTCCCCCGCGGCGATCCTGCTGCTGGTCTTCTTGATCGTTCCCTTCCTGATGGCCTTTGGTCTTGCCTTCACCGATCAGCGGCTCATTCCCAACCCCAACCTCTCCACCCAGTTCGTCGGGTTCCGCAACTTCGTGCGTATGTTCCAGAACGAGACCTTCCGGCGGGGGCTTCTGAACAACTTCATCTTCACCGCCGTCGTCGTCCCGGTCCAGACCGGCCTGGCGCTGCTGCTGGCCATCCTGGTCAACCAGAAGATCCGCCTCAGCAACGTCTTCCGTGCTACCTACTTCAGCCCGGTCGTGGTGACGATGACGGTGGTGGCCGTCGTCTGGTTCTTCCTTTACAACCCGGGCGAGGGGACGATCAACGCCTTCATTCAGGCTATCTCCTTCGGGAGGCTGGGGCCCTATGACTGGCTCAACGACCCCAAACTGGCCTTCCCGGCCATTATGGTGCTCTCGATCTGGCAGGGGGTCGGCTTCCAGATGGTGATCTATCTGGCTGGCCTGCAGGAAATCCCCCTTGAGATCTATGAGGCTTCCTCCATCGATGGCGCCAACAAGATCCAGCAGTTCTTCTACGTCACCCTCCCCATGTTGCGCAACACGACCATCTTCGTCGTCATTGCCACGACCATTCTAGCCTTCAAGCTCTTCGTTCAGGTCGATATCATGACACGGGGGGGGCCACAGGATGCGACGATGACAACTATGTTGCACGTCATCAACGAGGGTTTTCGCAATCTGAGGGTTGGCTATGCCGCGGCCGTCACGGTGGTGTTCTTCCTGATCGTGCTCGGTGTCTCCCTCCTGCAGCGGTTCTTCCTGGAAGAGGAGAGGACGGTGTAGAATGACTGCCCAGACCTCCACTGCGACCGTTCATAGCGCCGGCTACCTCCTCCGCAGGGCGGTGAGGGGTGTGCTGAATTACGGCTTGCTGAGCCTCTTGGGGTTCTTCTTCCTCTTCCCCATCCTCTTTATGCTGGTCAGTTCGCTGAAGACCAACGAGGGGCAGATTCTGCGCGACGTGACCTCCCTGAAGGCTCTCCTTCCCTATGGCTCGCTGGGCCTGCAGAACTACTTCGACGTGTTTGGCCGGATGCCGTTCCATCGCTTCATGCTGAACTCCGTCTTCATCGTTGGTGCGATTGTCGCCCTGGGCCTGCTCGTCAATAGCACAGCAGCCTACGCCCTGGCGCGGCTGAACTGGAAGGGGCGAGGTGTCCTGCTGGGCGTGGTGATCGCGCTCATCATCATCCCCTTCGAGGCCGTCGCGGTGCCTTTGCTGTTGATGGTCAATCGGTTCGGCTGGGTGGAGAGCTACCATGTCCAGATCATCCCCTTCATCGCCGACGCCTTCTCCATCTTCCTCTTCTACCAGTTCTTCATCGGCCTCCCGAAGGACCTGGAAGAGGCGGCGCTGGTGGACGGGGCCGGCCGGTTCCGCATCTACTGGAATATCATCGTGCCGCTCTCCCGGCCTGTCTTTGCCACGGTCGCCATTCTCCAGTTCCTGACCCACTGGAACGACTATATGTGGCCGCTGATGGTCACCCGGGCCGAGACATACCGGCCGCTGATGATCGCTATGCAGCAGTTCTTCGGCCAGTACCCCCGCCTGTGGGGGGATATTATGGCCTTCGCCTCGATGATCACCGTCCCGGTGCTCATCGTCTTCCTGCTTTTCCAGAAGTGGTTCGTACAGAGCGTGGCCACCAGCGGCATCAAGGGGGGCTAGGAGAAGAGGTGCACCTGGCTTTCCTCAACCCCCAGGGGAACTTCGACCCGGCCGATAGCTACTGGACCCAGCATCCCGACTTCGGCGGGCAGTTGGTCTACGTCAAGCAGCTCGCCCAAGCGATGGGGGCCGAAGGCCACCGGGTGGACATTCTGACCCGCCGCGTCCTCGATCCCGAGTGGCCCGAGTTCGCCGCCCCTTTCGACGCCTATACGGGGATCCCCAACGTGCGCATCGTCCGCCTGCGAGCCGGGCCGGACCACTTTCTGCGCAAGGAGGATCTGTGGCCCCACCTGGTGCGGGATTGGGCGCCCAACATCCTGGCCTTCTACCGGCACGAAGGCCGCCTGCCGGACGTGTTCACCGGCCACTATGCCGACGGCGGACTCTGCGGCGTGCTCATCGAGGCCGAGACCGGCGTCCCCTTCACGTTCACCGCCCACTCCCTCGGCGCTCAGAAGATGGACAAGCTCGATGTCACCCGGGAGAACCTGGCGGAGATGGACGCCCGGTACCACTTTGGGCGACGGATCATAGCGGAGCGGCTGAGTATGAACCGCTCCGCGGTCAACATCACCAGCACCCACCTGGAGCGATTTGAGCAGTACGCACACCCGGCCTATCGGGGGGCGGTGGACGTGGCCGACGACCGCCGCTTTGCCGTGACCCCCCCTGGCGTCGCTCTCTCTATCTTCGATGCCGAGGCGCGATCGGAGGACGAGGAGGCGATCCACCGGTACGTCGCCCAGCGGCTGGCGCGGGACCTGGAGGGAGACCGTCGAGGCCTGCCGGCCATCGTTGCCTCCAGCCGGATCGATCCCAAGAAGAACCATCTGGGGTTGGTGCGTGCCTTCGCCCAAAGCCAGGTCCTCCAGGAGCGGGCCAACCTGGTCCTCATCACGGGCGCGTTGGACGATCCCCTCCGCCAGGACACGGGGGCCACCCCGGCGGAGCGGGAGGTGTTGGCGCAGGTCCGAGAGGTGGTGGCAGCGCACGACCTATGGGGCAAGGTCAGCGGGTTTGCCTTGGAGGGGCAGCCAGCGCTGGCGGCGGCCTACCGCTTCCTGGCCCGGCGCGGCTCGGTCTTCGCCCTGACCGCCCACTACGAGCCCTTCGGCCTGGCTCCCCTGGAGGCGGCGGCGGCGGGGTTGCCGGTGGTGGTGACCCGCAACGGCGGTCCCAGCGAGAGCCTCCGGGAGGGGGGCGTGGAGTACGGCGTGTTGGTGGACCCGGCCGACCCCGCCGACATCGCCCGAGGCCTGGAGAGGCTGCTGACCGATCGTACGACCTGGGCAGAATTCGCCCGCCGAGGCCGGCAGCGGGTGTTGGCCCGCTACACCTGGGAGCGCACGGCAGAGGAATACCTGGCCATCATCAAGGAAATCCTGCTCCGTCCCGAGGCACGGCGATCATCCTCACATCTTCCCATCCATCCCTACTTCCGCGATCCCAGGCCCGAGACCGACGTCTCGCTGGCTGAACTGGAACATCTATACTATGACTGAAGGCTACCGCCGCGCACTGGCGCTGATGCGGCGGGCCCTCACTCCGGCCGGGTTCCTCGGCTCGCTGACGGACGTGGCCAACTACCGCCGGGTGTGGGCCCGCGACGGGGTCATCACCGGCCTGGCAGCGCTGATGACGGATGAGGCCGACCTGCATGAGGGGCTGGCGCGCACCCTGGACACCCTGGCCCGCCACCAGGGGCCCCACGGCGAGATCCCCAGCAACCTCACCGAGGACGGGGAGCAGGTCAGCTACGGCGGGCTGGTAGGGCGGGTGGACGCGGTGCTCTGGTACGTCCTGGGAGTGACGCAGTACGTACTGCGCACCGGGGACGAGGGCTTCGCTGCCCGTCACCGGCCCGCCATCGACCGCGCTCTCTTCCTGGTCGGCTGTTGGCAGTTCAACAACCGGGGTCTCATCTACGCCCCGGTCTCCAGCGACTGGGCCGACGAGTACGTCCAGCACGGCTATGCCCTCGCCGACCAGGTCCTCTATCTGGTAGCCCTGCGGGGGTGCGGGCGCGTCTTCGATAGCGAGGCCCACCACCGTCAGGCCGCCCAACTGCGAGAGCAGATCGAGACCAACTACTGGGCGGACCCGCGCCACCGAGATCACCCCCTCCTCTACCATCCGGTGGCCTACCGGGCGCTCCTCGAGGACCCGCCCCCTCACTGGCTGGCGACCTTCGCGCCGACCGGCTATGCCCGCCGCTTCGACGGGCTGGCGAACGGGCTGGCGCTGCTCGTCGGCCTGGGGAATGGGGAGGCGGCGGCCCAGGTGGTTGAGTACGTCCGGTCGCTCTGTGCCGCATCTGGCAGCGACCTGCTTCCCTCCTTCTACCCGCCCATCCAGCCGAGGGACCCGGATTGGGAGGGGCTGCGGGTCAACTATGCCTATCGCTTCAGCAATCGGCCGTATGCCTATCACAACGGCGGCCTCTGGCCGGTGCTGACGGGGTTCTGGATCGCGGCCCTGGTCGCCCGCGGATATGGGGAGCGGGCGGCGTGTCACCTGGAGGCGATCCACCGGGCCAACGCCCGAGAGGCAGACGGGGAGGCGTGGGGTTTCTACGAGTACCACCACGGCCGGACCCACCGGCCGATGGGCACCCGTCACACCACGTGGAGCGGGGCCGGGGCGGTCATCGCGCACCGGGCTCTGGAGGGGCACCAGTTTCTCATCTGAGGCCCCGGCGAGGCGCGATTCCCCCGCGGCGTTGCCGCCGACTCCTGGCTTTCATCGTGAGGTGAGCGGCCCCAACCCGCTCGTGTTGGTACTGCTTGCCCATCCCGCCGGGCGCCGAACCGCCCGGCTCGGTCGGCAAAGCCCCCTAGCGAACATCCCAAGATGAAGGCGGGAGGTTCGGATTGGCACGCAATGCCGGAGGCCACCCGCCGCCTGCCGGCGGGCGCCCGCGACCTGGACGCTATGGCGGATGAACTGGCGTTGGGCGGGCAGCAATACCTCATTCTAGAAGCTGCGTTGGAGGCCGTGGGCGGCCCAGGTCTATCCGGCGCAGGTGGGTGGCCGCCCGCCAGGCGTAGATGCCGGCGGTGAGAAGGGCGTGAGCGACCATGCTCCCCGCGGCCAGCACCGGCCAGCCTATGAGGACGGCCAGGAGAAGATGGAAGGAATAGATGTTGCGGCGGCCATCCCACCTGCGGAACCAACGGTCGAAGGGGGCGTAGTCGGCCAGTGACACACCGGTGATCTGTTTGAACTGCATGGAGCAATGGCGGGAGAAGGAGTCCAATAGGACCATCACCGTGCCCAAAGCGGGGAACAGGAGATTGCGGGTCTGGAGGTAGAGGGCCCAGTAGAACGAAAGATACCACGCCTGCTCGTACAGCAGGTCGAAGGAGTGCTCCAGGTGGCCAAGGTGGGAGGCCAGCCCCTTGACGCGGGCCAGTTTGCCGTCCACCCCGTCCAGCACGTTGACGACCAGGGCCAGCGCCACGCCGGGCAGGAAATGGTGGGTGAGGAACAGGAGGGGCACACCGTAGGCGACCAGGTTGGTGAGCAGGCTGACCTGGTTGGGGGTGACCGGCAGGTCGGCGATGCGACGGACGATCCAGTTCTCGGCAGGCCGGTTGATATACCAGGCCACCAGGTCCAACGTTCCCTTTTGGGCTGAGTCCAGGAGCAGATCCCTGCATCGTTTGGCGTCGGCCGGGGAGCGGACCCGCTGCCAGAACGGCTTGACGGCCCGGCGCATACCGGGGGCGTAGGGGTCCACCTGGGCGATGTCGATTGCTTCGATTGGGTGAGCCCGAGCGATTCGGTCCAGCGCGCCGGGCCAATTCCTCCCCCCCGAGGGGATCGTCCGGAGCCAGGAGGGGGGGCAGACCGCCAGACCGACGTAGCCGCCGCTGGTCTGGCCCAGGCCCTCGCCAACCCGGGCCAGCCGGCCGTCCTCCACCCGCACCTGAGGGATGGTGTCCACCTCGCTGTCGTAGAGGACGGTCGGCTTGGATTGGGCGAGGGCCAGTCGGGCGATCCGCTCGTCCAGGACGATGTCTCCATCCACCAGCAGCAGGGGGGCCTCCTGGTCCTCCAGCGCTTCGCCGAGGCTGCCGTGGCGGACAACGACCCCCGGCACGTCGCCCGGGGCGGGCGGGAGGGACCGGAGGTCGGGCGGCAGGACGATGAACGCTTTCCGCACCCCTGCCGCCCGTAGGGTGTACAGCAGGCGTCGGACGAGGGGCATGCCGCAGACGGGGAGGGTGAGGGGAGAAGTGTCGGTCGCCAGGATCACTGCGTCCATCGGTTTGTCCTCCTCGGGCGGGTGGTCGGCCTGCCGTGGCGCAGCAGCCACCGCTCCGCCTGACGCAGGTCCTGGACCGTGTCCACGTCCATCCAGGCAGCGCCGGAGACCTCTCGGGCCCAGAGGCCCGGTCCTCGTTCGATGAGCCAGCGCATCGTCTCGGTGAGGGTGGGGGGGCGGCTGGCACTGCTTCGCACCGCCTCGACGGCGCGGAATATGAAGGGGGTGAACCAGAAGAGACCGGTGTCCACGCCGTTGTAGCGGGGAAGCCCTTTGCCGATGTGCGCGATCCGGCCATCTGGCTTCACCCACACGAGCGTGGCCTCTTCCGGCCGGACCCAGCGGGCGTGCCGGTCCACGCACAGGGTGTTGCGGCGCGGGATGGGCCGGAGTATGCGCCGGACCAACGCCGGTGAGACCAGGTGGTCCCCCATCATCAACAGGAAGGGACGGTCGCCCACCGCCTCTCGCGCCGCGTAAAGGGAGAGGGCGCTGCCGCGGCCGACATGCCGACTGCGGACGTAGCGGAGATGCACCCCGAAGGCGCTGCCGTCTCCCAGGGCGCGCCGGATGTGTTCTCCTCGGTAGCCATCCACGATGACGATCTGCACAACGCCGGTTTGGGCCAGGGCCCTCAGGATATGGTGGATCAGGGGTTGTCCGGCCACCGACACCAACGGTTTGGGTCGGTGGTGGGTCAGTGGTACCATTCGCGTGCCGTCGCCGGCTGCCAGGATCACGGCTAGCATGCTGCTTCACCTCCTTATCACGTACACAGGACTTGTGCGGTTCCGTTCGTTCTAACCACGGCGGCCCGGAGGACCTAGAGCCTCGCGGAGAATGCTGGGCCTCGCGGTGTCTCTCCGCCCGTCCTCTGCTCACATTATGCGATTGACGTGGTTGAGGGAGACCGCCTGGGTGTGCAGGCGTTCGGAAAGTCGGCTGTGCGGGACATCTCTCCCGGAGCGGAAGGCCCGCCGGCCGGGAGGCCCGCCTGTGGAAGGCCGGAGGTGAGTTAGGACCCACGGCTGGGCGTGGGGTGCGGCTAGGCCGAGAGAAGGAGTGGCAGGTCGTGTCGGTGCGGAATGTGGATCGTCCGGCAGGTCGTTCCCTGCTGCCGATGGGAGTTGGGCCGGAAGCCTGCCCACGCCCTCTCGTGGGGAGACTCGTCCCGCCTGGTAGTTACGCTCCTGCCTCCGTTCCTTTGGGGATCGAGCGCGGTCTGAGTATACCAGAGATGTGCCGAGGCGTCAAGGTGACTTTTAGTGATTCGGGGCTTTTCAAAGAATTGACTCAGGTGACAGTCACCTCCGCTGCACACTTTCCGGGCCGAAGAGGAGCCCGCGAATCCCTATTCGCGGGCGCGCCGGAATAGGATTCCGGCGCTACTCCCCAAACCGCCAGATAGGGCAACCGCCGTGATTTTCTACATTCCCTCTACGTTACCCTGCAGGCGGCGGAACAGGCTCAGATAGTCCCTCAGGTGGCGTGTGATCAGGAAATTCCGCCGCACGTGCTCCCGGCCGGCCGCTCCCATCCGTGCCGCCTCCTCGGGGTGCTCCAGCAGGTGCAGCGTCCGCTCTGCACACCCCTCCACCGAGTCCACCAGGAAGCCGGTCTGCCCGTCGATGACCTGCAGGGGAATCCCTCCGGCGTTGCCGCCCACCACCGGTTTTCCCTTCCACAGCGCTTCGGTCACCACCAGGCCGAACCCCTCGCGGGTGGATTTCTGGATCACCACGTCGCTGGTCGCCTGGAAGGCGCCCACCTCCACCGGCCCCACGCCGTGGAAGTTGTGCAGGATATGGATGTCGAAATCCTCGCCGGCGTGGCGGATGGTTCTATCCAGGTAGTACCATCCCTCGGGGTCGTCGGCGGCCATCGAGCCTACGAGCGCCAGTTGCACCCCCGGCAGCCGCCCCTTGACGATGCGATAGGCGTCGATGACGCCCAGGGGGTCCTTCCAGGGGTCGAAGCGACTCACCTGGGTGATGAGGGGGCGGCTTACGTCTATGCCGGACCCGGCCACGATCTCCCGCGCTCGCTTTCCCGCCATCGGCACGTTCTTGGACGAGAGGGGATCGATCGTCGGCGTGATGATCGCCAGGTGGTCGTAGGACACGCCGGGGCCGACGTACTGCTCCATAGTGAAGATGCCTGCGTCGTACTCGGAGATGTAGGGGGCGAAGAAGTCCCAGTAGACGGGGTTGGGGTGGGAGGTGTCGATGTGGCAGCGCCAGATCCAGTGCCTGCTCCGCTCACGGCCGTGGTAGTGGAGGAGGCCGGCGGGCTGCGGATCGTGCACCACGACGAAATCATACTCTCCCTCAAACCTGACGGCGTTCAGCTCGTTGTACCGCCGCCAGATGTCCTTCATCTCCGCGGTGAAGGGGATATCCATCCCCTGCAGGCCGTTGTGACAGGCCTTGGTGACGTTGAAGAACTCGTCGGCCCCCTCGATGACCTGCCATCCGGCATCCAGGCCCACATCCCGCATCAAGGGGACCAGGGTCTGTAGGATCTCCGCCACGCCGCCGCCGAAGGGGGTGGCGTTGACGTGCATAACCCGTGCCCCACGGAGGGGATCGGCCAGCCTCTCGATCTCGGCGATCACCTCCTCGCCGACGATGGGCCGGTAATCGGCCAGCCGTTTCCGTTCCGCTTCGACCCGTTGCAGCATAATGTTCTCCTCAACCGTCAGGGTGCCACGAAGCGTAAGGCGGGATGGTATCCCGCCCTACGAAGAACCGAGGTTCTCAGGCGCCGATTATACCACATCTCGTGTCTTTATGTGACCCTCAGGCCAGGCTCACATCCATCCGGTGGACCCGCCCCTCCCGCACGTCCATCCCCCTGGAGGTGTCCAGGCTGCCTCCGGATACTGTCTGAACCCTCCCATCCCTGTAGCTCAGCGTGTACGCCGCCGCTCGAGCCCCGTCTTCTCCGAAGGCAGCCTTCCTCTTCTCGTTGTGATAGACGGTCAACACCCTGCCGATGAGCCGGAACGCGAAACAGTTCTCGGGGATAAAGACATCTGTCCATCCGTCCCTCTCGTCCCCTCGTGGATATCGCCGATCTCGCCCTGCCGGCATAGCGAGAGAAGCCCGGCCAGGACCTCCTCATATGTTCCTGGGACGTTGACCACCGGTGGGTTGTACCCATCGGTCTGGAGCAGATTGATGAAGGTGATGATGTCTCTGTCCCCGAGGTCCGGGAAGAACCAGCCGTTCATCCGCTGTCTCAAATAGGGTGGGCATGCCGCCGCGCATCACGTTATCGAGGAAGGTCTGCTGGCAATAACGATCGAATAGCGGAATGTTGCTTGCGGTGAAGGCCATGTTTTCGATTTGGCCGATAGAGAAGTTCCTCACCGCCCGGCGCTAAACCGTCGGGCTCGGAGCTAACCCCGCTTCGCGGGCTCCCTACAGCCTCCGCCAGGAGGGTTGGACTTCCAGCCGGACGGTTCGGCGTCCGGCGGGCCGGATGAGGCAGCGCCGGCACTCAAGGGGAGGATCATCCGTCAACGAGAAGTCGAGCGGCAGCCTGTAGCCCGCGGTTTCAACCGTCCGCCGGGTCGCACTAGCCCTTGACAGAACCGGCCAGCAGTCCCTGGACGAAGTAGCGCTGCAGGGAGAAGAACAGGACCAGGGGCAGAGCCATAGAGACGAACGCCGCTGCAGTGAGCAGGTGCCAGTCCTGCCCCATAGATTGCACGAGGGCAGACAACTTGAGCGTCAGCGGTGCTACTTCTTCTGTCCCTCCCAGGTAGATCAGGGCGACCAAGAGGTCGTTCCAGACCCATAGGAACTGGAAGATGGCCAGCGATGCGATGGCCGGCACGGAGAGGGGGAGGACCAGGCGGGTGAAGGCGGTGAGGTGGGAAGCGCCGTCCAGAAAAGCGGATTCGAGCAGGTCTTTGGGTAGCGTGCCGATGAAATTGCGCAACAGATAGACGGCGAAGGGCAGCCCGTAGCCGGTGTGGGCCAGCCAGATGCCCAGAAAGGCGCCGCTTAGCCCCAGTCGGTTGTATACCCGCAGGAGGGGGATCAGGGTCATCTGGAGGGGGATCACCAGCAGGCCCACCACGACCACGAAGAGGACCTGACGGCCGGGGAAATCCATCCAGGCGAACGCATACGCGGCGAAGGCCGCCACGGTGATCGGGATGATAGTGGACGGGATCGCGATGGTCAGGCTGTTGAGAAACGCCCGCCCCATACCCTCGGCGGTGAGGACGTGGATGTAGTTATCCAACTGGAACTGGGTGAAGTCGAAGGGGTGCTGAAAGACCGTCCACCAGCCGGTGCTGAAGACGTCGTTCTTGGGTCGGAAAGAACCGACCAGCAGCCCCACCGAAGGCAAAGACCAGACGAGGGTGATACCGATGATGATCATATGCAGCGGTATGGCCGACACGACCCTTCTCAGCCTGTCGCTCATCGGATGGCCTCCTGTTCCTGAAAGCGCCGGATGTTGGCCGCCATAACGGGGATGATGGCCAAAAGCAGGATCACGGCGATGGCGCTGGCACGCCCAAAGTCGCGGAAGTGGAACATCTCTTTGTACATGCGGTTGGCCAGGACCTCAGTGCCGCGGTTGCCGTTTGTCAGCACAAAGACTATGTCGAAGGCTTTCAGCGCGTTGATGATGACCGTGGTGGCCACCACGGCGATGGTCGAGCTGATCATCGGCACGATGACGCGCCAGAAGATCTGCCACCCGTTGGCCCCATCCACCCGCGCTGCCTCTATGATCTCGGTGGGGATGCTCTTGATGGCGGCCGACAGGACGACCATGCAGAAGCCGGTCTGGAGCCATACGCCGACGGCGATGAGGGCAAAATTGTTTGTGGCCTTGTTCACCAGCCACCCCACGGGCTCTGCGCCCAGGAGACTGACCAGGGTGGCGTTCAGGAGGCCGATCTGGGGCACCTCCGCCGGCTTGAAAGCGTAGACGAAGCGCCAGATCACGCTGGCGCCTACGAAGGAGATGGCGAGGGGCAGGAAGATGATGGACTTGGCCACCGTCTCGTAGCGGACCCGGTTGGCGAGCACGGCGATGATCAGCCCCAGGCCGACGCTGAAGGTGGTCAGCAGCACCAGCCAGAGCAAGTTGTTGCGGAAGGCGACGCGCATGGCCGGGTTGGTGACGGTGAAGATGTAGTTGTCCAGGCCGACGAAACGCTCGGAGTGTTTGTCCAAGAAGCTGAGGTAGACCGTGTTGAGGGTGGGGTAGACCAGGTAGAAAGTTAGGATGAAGAGCAACGGCCCCAGGTATACCCACGGTCGGATGCGCTGCTGCGCTTTGTCTGGGAGGAGCCTGATCAGGAGGTCCATAACGACGTACAGCGCGACTATCCCGCCCACTCCCACCAGTATAGCCAGAAGCATAGTGAGGATCTGGCCTATATAGGTCGACAAGGGTACCATCGTTTCACCCCATCCTGTAGGGTTGAGGCAACCCGTCGTTAAGACGGGTTGCCTCGATGTCCTCAGAGTGATCGTCGGCCTACCCCCCGTAGGCGTCTACCGCGCTGGCCTCGATCATCTCCAGGATGGCGTCCAGGTCCTCGCCGGCGACGTAGTCCATCACACCTGTCCAGAAGGTGCCGGAGCCCACCGCGGTGGGCATCAGGTCGGAGCCGTCGAAGCGGAAGACCTCAGCGCCGGCCAGGGTCTCGGCCTGCACCCGGGTGATCTCGTCGGGGTAGGCGTCCAGACTAACCCCTCGGTGGGGTGAGATGAAGCCGCCGCGGGCGGCCCAGATTTCGTGGGGCTGAGCCGTGGCCAGGTACTCCATAAAGGCCCGGGCCTCCGGCGTGTCGTTGAACATCACGATGACGTCGCCAGCACCCAGCGCCGGGACGCCGTATTGGGGATCGATCCCCGGGAGGGGGAAGACGCTGTAGTCCTCGGCGGTCACCCCCTCGGGGAAGAAGCTGGTGATGAACGAGGCCTGACGGTGCATGTAGCAGCCGGGCGGGTCATCGAAGAGGGGGGTGGGGGAATCGCCGAAGAAGGTGCTCAGCACGCCAGTGGTGCCGCCCCAGACGTAGTCCTCGTTGCGGACGATCTCGCCGAAGATCTCCCAGGCCGTCTTGACCGCCGGGTCGGTCCAGGGAATCTCGTGGTTGACCCATTGGTCGTAGACCTCAGGGCCGGCGGTGCGTAGCATAATGTCCTCGATCCAGTCGGTGCCCGGCCAGCCACTGGCCGCCCCGCTCTCCAGACCGATGCACCAGGGCGTCCCGCCATCGGCCACGATCTGATCGGAGAGGGCCAGCATCTCCTCCCAGGTGGTCGGCACCTCGTAGCCACCGGCCTCGAAAGCCGCGGGGCTGTACCACACCAGGCTCTTCAGGGCACCTTTGACCCAGATGCCGTAGAGGTGATCCTCGTAGCTGGCCAGCTCGATCCAGGCTTGGGCGTAGTCTTCTTGAAGCTGGTCCATGTCTATGAAGGTGTCTAGGGGCACCAGAGCGCCCGCCGCAGCGAACTCCTTCAACAGACCGGGGTTGGGGAGGATGGCCAGGTCGGGCGGGTTGCCTGCCTCCACCCGGGTCACCAGAACGGTGGACAACTCCCGGGAGGTTTCAAAGGCCATGCCCACCCCGGTCTCCTGGGTGAAGGGCTCCACCGCCGCCGAGAAGGACTCGAACTCAGTGCCGCCCCACACGCCAAGGACTGTCACCGCCCCGCCTGAGGTAAGCACAGGCACCTCGACCTCGACGGTCCTTTCCACCTCTACCGTCCTTTCGACGGGTACCTCGACAGTAACCGTGACCGTCCGGGGGGCACAGCCTGCCAGAAGCAAGCTCCCCACCACGATCCCGGTCCACAGGATCCATGAAACGCGCTGCAACATCTCTCTTTCCTCCTTAGCCTGTTTGCTCCAGGGCTCAATTCGAGCGACATTTGGGACGAACGTTCTGTCTCTCTGTCTGCATCACCTCCTTCTCGTTTCGCCGGTCCGCAGGGATCGGTGCGGATCTTATTGCTCGCCCGGTCGTCCGACGGCCGTCCGTCGTCCACACGATTCCCGGACCATCAGTTCGGTCTTCAGGAGCGCGTGGATCTCGTTGGGGATGTCCTGCTCGATGATTCGGATGAGGAGCTCGGCCGCGCTCCAGCCCAGCCCGAAGGTAGGCACGTGGACCGTGGTCAGGGCCGGGGCGATGAAGCGGGATGGGGGGATGTCGTCGAAGCCCACGACGGCCATATCCTCAGGCACGCGGAGCCCCCGGTCCTGAATGGCGCGCAGCGCTCCCATCGCCACCATGTCGCTGGCGACGAAGACCGCCGTCGGTCGCCGGTCCAGCGACAGCAACATCTCCATCGCGGCCTGGCCGCTCCCCTCATCGAAGTTGCCGTACCGGACCAGGTCCTCGTCGAAGGGGATGCCGGCCTGCTCCAGAGCCTGCCGGTAGCCATCCAGCCGTTGTCGGCTGGACGTGTAGGCGAGGGAGGCATTGGTGATCGTCCCGATCCGTCGGTGCCCTAGCGCCAGCAGATGTTCAACCGCCGTCATCGCCCCGCGCACGTTGTCCACGTCCACCGAGGGGATGTCGGCCCCGGGCAACTGGCCGTGGAGGACGAGGGGAAAGCCGTCCCGGTGCAGGTGAAGCAGATGGGGGTCGTCGGAGCGGGGGCCGGATAGGATGAGGCCGTCGGTGTGGCGGCCGCGGGCCAGCTCCACGTAGCTGCCGTTCGGTTCGTCGGGCTCGATGGGGCGGAAGAGGACATAATAGCCGTAATGGCGGGCGGCCCGGGTGATCCCCTGCAGGACGCCCGGCAGGAAGGCATCCTGATAGGTTTGATCAGGCCCCCGGTGCCAGACCAGGGCGATGGTGCGGGTCCTACCGCTGGCCAGGCGGCGGGCCGATACATCGGGGTAGTAGTTGAGCTGACGGGCCGCGTCCATTACCCGTTGCCGTGTCTCAGGGCTGATGTGGACGTCGGGGACGTTGTTGAGGACGAGGGAGACGGTGGTGCGGGAGACGCCGGCCAACCTGGCGACGTCGCGAGAGGTCGGCCTTCGTGGGGCCATCCTTCCTCCTCTGAGGTGACACGTGTCAGTAACGCGCGTTATCTATAGTATAGTCAGTTTTTTTCACTTGTCAAGCCCTGAATTTTTGGTGATTACCCGTAGGTATGCA
>DQUX01000215.1 GCA_015662065.1 Anaerolineales bacterium
CCCGAGTGGCTCCAGCCCCCCCATCGCCACCAGCGGCAGCCCCGTCTCGGCGTAGACCCGCAGCGCCGCTGCGGTAGTCCCCTCCCGGAAGTGGCCCAACACCGCCACTACCTCCGGGTCCACCGCCAATTTCCGCGCCTGCTCCACGGCCATCGCCGGGTCGCC
This sequence comes from Anaerolineales bacterium, assembly GCA_015662065.1. GTDB lineage: Bacteria > Chloroflexota > Anaerolineae > B4-G1 > DUEL01 > SZUA-1492. The sequence goes on from DQUX01000215.1 coordinate 166, forward strand.
CCTGTCGTCGTAGGCCACCAGTTCAACATAATAAGGGCCGACCCCCGTGTCGGCCCCCATCCCACCCGCCCTGTTCACCTCCCGCAGCGCCAGCCGCACCGCCGGGAACAGGTCGTACCCCACGTACCGGTACCGCCCCTCGAAGGGGGCCACCAGCCCGATCTTGACCGTGGGGTGAACCACGCCGGGGACCTGGCAGGCAGTGAGGAGGAGCAGGCAGCACACCGTCCATAGGACCTGCGACCTGCGACTTGCGACCTGAACCGTGGGCCCGATGCAGTTACGGCGCTTCCCCGCCACACGCGGCATAGTTGGCGTAATGCTCCTCCTCGGTCACGGCGAAGAGGTGGCTGCCGTCGTTGGCGTGGCAGTCGGCGATGAAGTAGAAGTAGTCGGTATCAGCGGGGTAGGCCACCGCCTCCAGAGAGGCCAGGCCGGGGCTACAGATGGGGCCAGGGGGGAGGCCCGGGTAGCGATAGGTGTTGTAGGGATGATCGACCTCGGCCAGGCTGTTCACGCCCAGGGCGTCGAAATAGAGGGTGCGCCACCACTGGCCGGTCTCCTCGTCGTACCCCAAACCGTACTGGACCGTAGGATCGGCGTTCAGGAGCCAACCGGCCTCCAGCCGGTTGAAGTAGACCCCGGCGATGATGGGCCGCTCCTCCGGCACCACCGCCTCCCGCTCGACGATGGAGGCCAGAGTGACCATCTCGTAGACGGAGAGCCCTCGATTGGCGGCCGCCAGCCGCATCTCGGGCGTGACCCGCTCGCCGAAGGTCGTCAGCATCCGCGCCACCACGTCATAGGCGGCGGCCTCCTCCGGCAGCCGGTAGGTCTCCGGGAGCAGGAACCCCTCCAGCGTGGCCGTGGGCGGCAGAGAGGCCAGGAAGTCGTGACCGCTCAGCTCGGTCCCCCGCCAGCCGGCGGTGACCAGCGCCAGGAACTCCGGTTCGGGGATGCCGGTCTGAGCCGAGACCTCCGCGGCCACCTCCTCCAGCCGCAAACCCTCCCGGATGGTGACCACCCGGTCCGGCCGCTGCCCGCTCTGCAGGGCCAGGGCGATCTCGGGGATGGTCATCGTCTGTCGCAGCGTGAACGTGCCGGCCTCCAGCCCCGCGTCCAGCTCCTCATACTGGAGATAGCGGCGGAAGAGTTCGGCGTCGGAGACCAGGCCGGCCTCCTGAAGCCGCTGGGCCACCTCCATCGCCGTCTCCCCCGGCTCGATCACGAAGGTCACCGGCGTGTCGTCGCTCCCCGCCGGCCGGGCCAGCTCCTCGGCGTGCATCTGGATGTAGGACTCCAGGACGACCTCCTCGGGCGAGCCCAGGGAGCCCAGGCTGCAAGCAGCGACCCCTCCGGTCCGGCGGGCAGCCCACATCCCCCCGCCGACGATGGTCCCCACGGCCGCCAGAGCCAGCACAAACACCGCAATCCGTCCCGCCCGTTTCATCCGTCCTCCCCTTCCTCCCAGGCGTGGCTATCGAGGAACCCCTGCAAGATGACCGCCGCCGCCACCGCGTCCACCTCCCCTTGACCACGTCGTTTCCCCTTCTTGCGCATCCGGCGCAGGACCTCCTCGGCGGTCGCCGTGCTGTACCGCTCATCCCACAGTTGCACCGGGACCGGCAGGCTCTCGGCCAACGCCTGGGCGTACCGCTCCACCTGGCGGGCCTGCGGGCCGACCTCGCCCCGCAGGGTGAGGGGCCGGCCGACGACCACCAGCCCGGCATCGTGCTCGGCCACCAGGTCGGCGATGGCGGCGAAATCCGCCGCGCGGAAACCCCGCTCCAGCGTGCCCACCGGCCGGGCCACCGTCCTGGTGGGATCGCTCACCGCCACCCCGACCCGCCGCTCCCCCACGTCCAAAGCCAGCACACGCATCATCTCAACCCGTCGGATCACTTTCACCAAGACGCCCTACCGCTGGGCCACGACCCGCACGTCGACCCGCAACGGGAGAACCGGCACTCGGTCCAGCCACTCGGGCCAGACCTGGATCCGGGCCGGCTGGGCCAGCGGCAGGTCCGCCGCCAGCCGCTCCACCGCCCGCTCCACCGGCCTCCCCAAGATCGACTCCAGCACCGCCTGAAGGTCGATCTCCGCCGCCGCATACCCTGTGGCGGTGACAAAGAAGGTCAGGTCGCCCGGTCCGACCGGCTCCTCCGCCACCTCGCCCATCTCGAACTCCGCCCCAACCAGGTTGTAGCCAGGGGGCAAGCGGCGGGCCAGCGCCACGTAGGCCACCGTCCCCGCGTTGTCCCGATCCACTGCCAGCCCGGTGACCAGGATCCGCATATGGAGCCCCAGCGTGTCGGCCCGCTCGGTGAGGAAGCGGTCGTAGGCGACCTCGCTGGCCTGGATCGCCAGGGACTGGCGCGGCAGGAACTCCGCCGGCTCCAGGTATTGCTGCAATCCCTGGTACGCCTCATCCAGAAGCCGCACCGTCAGCAGCTCCCGCGCCCGGTCCATATCCGCCTGGGAGACGGCCCGCACCTCCTGGGAGGAGCCGCCGGAGGTCGGCTCCGGGTTGGTCACCCGGAGGGCCAGCGCCGCGATCCCCTCGACCTGGTTGATCTGGTTCGGCCCCACGTTCCCCACCGGCCCCTCATCCAGGGCCTGGATGGGGGCGGCCGCCTGCCCGAAGGGCGGGACGTGGGCCTCCTGGGTGGTGGCGAAACGGACCGGGAAGCTGCCCGAGGAGGTGCGCACCACCGTCCCGGCGGGCACCATCACATCCTGCCCCAAGAGGTTGGTGAAGAGGACGGTGCCGGTGGCCCGGCCCGACGCAAAGGCCACGGTGCCAGTGGTCTCGACCTCGATATCGCCCTCGAAGTAATCCCCCACCCGACGAGCCGGGATCACCCCGGCCGCCGCGTCCACCGACTCGGCCTCCAGGTCCACCGACACCGGAGCGATGACGCGGACCGTCTCCCCAGCCGGGACCAGGGTGATGGTGGCCTGGGGGACGATGATGCAGGCAGAGGCCAGGAGCAGCAGAAGGGTGGCGAGGAAGACCGCCAGCCGCCCCCCCAGACGGGCCCGTCGCGCCCAAGGAGAGAGAGACCGCGTGGGGGGCGACCAGAGCGGGATCTCTTCCTCCCACCAGGCCGGGCGGGGCGGC
>DQUX01000025.1 GCA_015662065.1 Anaerolineales bacterium
GATTTTCTTCCCACTCATTCTTCCGCCTCCAGTTCCCGGTAGGCGTTGAACATCGTGAACCGGTCCATGATCTCATCCAGGGTCAACCCGGCCTCATCCAGCACCTCCTTCATCGCGTTCTCGTTGGGGTTGGGGATGAGGCCCCGGCAGCCCTCACAGCCGTCGCCGTAGGTGGGGCAGATGGCACCGCAGCCGGCCCGGGCCACCGGCCCCATACAGACCTTGCCGACGTGGAAGACGCAGACGTTCCCCTTCAGCTTGCATTCCACGCAGACCGGGTAATCGGGGATGGGGGGCTTCTTGCCCACCAAGAGGGCCTTCACCACCTCGACGAACTCCTCCCGGTCGATGGGGCAGCCGGGGATGACGGCGTCCACCTCGACCACAGCGCCGATGGGCCGGGCGGCGTAGGTGTCGTACCAGTCGGCGTGCTCCCCGTAGACGTAGAGGCGGACCTCCTCCAGCGGGTGCAGGTTCTTCAGGGCGTTGACGCCGGCGGTGTGGGCACAGGCCCCCAGGGCGACGAGGATGTCCGCCTGCTCCCGGATGCGTCGGAGGCGCTCCTCGTCCTGCTGGCGGGTGATGGACCCCTCGACGAAGGCGATCTGGTAGTCCTGCCGCTGCTCGGAGCTGGCCTCCCGGAAGTTGACGATCTCCACCGCCTCCAGAAGGTCCAGGTGGGTCTGGAGGGAATCGATCACCGTCAGCTGACATCCTTCACAACAGGCGAAGTCGAAGAACGCGACCTTCACCTTCTCTTGCGACCTTGCTCCTTGTGACTTGTTCTCCGCCATCACAGCGCCTCCGGCACGTTCTTGATCTGGGCGTAGGTGAAGACCGGGCCGTCCTGGCAGCAGTAGAGGTCGTTGATCTGGCAGTGGCCGCACTTTCCCACGCCGCACTTCATCCGCCGCTCCAGGGATAGATAGATCTGGGTCTCCGGGATGCCCTTGCCCAGGAGTTCCATCAGCACGAAGCGGTACATAATGGGCGGACCGCAGGTGACGGCGACGGTGTTGCGCGGGTCCACGGCGATCAAGGGGAAGAGGGTGGTGATCACCCCCACGTGCCCCTCCCAGCTCTCATCCCCCCGGTCCACCGTCACGTGGAACTCCACATCGTCCCGGGCGGCCCATTCCTCCAGTTCGTCCCGGAAGAGGAGCTCCGCCGGCCGCTTGGCCCCGTAGAGGATGATGACCCGGCCAAAGGCCCCCCGCTCGTCCAGCACCTGGTTGATGAGGGAGCGCAAGGGGGCCAGCCCCAGCCCGCCGGGGGCGAACAGCAGGTCCTTCCCCCGCATCTGCTCCAGGGGAAAGCCGTGGCCGAAGGGGCCACGGATCCCCACCCAGCCTCCGGGTTGCGTACGATGAAGCGCCCCTGTCACGTCCCCCACCCGGCGCACGCAGAGCTCAAAAGCCCCGTTGGAACGGCTGGGGGAGGAGGTGATGGAGATAGGAGCCTCACCCACACCGGGGATGGAGAGCATCACGAACTGGCCCGGAGCGTGGCCCAGACTCCGCCCGTCCGGCAGTTCGATGGTGAACAGCTTCTCCAATTCCGTCAGTGGGCGAACGGCGGCCACGCGGGCCATCTCCGGCGCATAGACAGATGATGTGGTCATCCTCACTCCCTCCTACGCCGAACTGTGGATCGTGTTGAAGACCTCGACGATGTTGATGTGCACCAGGCAGGTGCGGATACATCGCCCGCAGCCAACACATCCCAGGGTTCCAAACCGCTCGTAGAGGTACTTCCCCTTGCGGAAGAAACGGTGCCGCTGGCGGGCGGCCCGGGCCTCCCGGAAGTTCTCCCCGCCGGCCACCCGGGCGAACTCGTCCAACTGGCAGGAATCCCACCGCCGCGTGCGGACCGCCTCCGTTTGGGTCAGCGCGATGGAGTCCAACACGTTGAAGCAGTAGCAGGTGGGGCAGATGTTGGTGCAAGACCCGCAGGCCAGGCAGCGCTCTCCCAGCTCCGCCCAGATGGGGTGCTCGTAGGCGGTGGCCAGCATCGCCGGCAGCTCCGCGGCGTCGAAATCCAGGCGGTGGGTGAAGCGGGGCCACTTGGCGCTGAGCACCTGATTGAGGCGGCGCACGTCGGCGTCGGTGGCGGCGCGCGCAGCGGCATACCTCTCCAGCACCGCCTCCCCCGCCTCCGTCCCCACGTGGACCGTGTAGGCCTCGCCGATGTCGGTCAGGTGGAGGTCGTACCCCTCATCCACCGTCAGGGCCCCCATATCCTTGCAGAAGGAGTGCTCATCGCAGGGCTCCAGACACTCCACACTGATGATGAGCGTCTGTCGACGCCGCTCCAGGTAATGGCCGTCGGGATATTCATCGGAAAAGGCCCGATCGAGAAGCCGGATGGCGTGCAGGTCGCAGGTGTGAGCGCCGAAGATCACCGTCGGCTCCACCTCCACCACCGGCTCCACTTGGGGGGCCTTCCCCTCCAGACGGATGGTGGCGACCCGTTCCCCGGGAGGCTGGAGGACCACCTTGGGGGAGAGGATCGTGATATTGTAGTCCAACCGCATTTCAGACGGATCGGCGACCGGCTCAAAGACGAACTTCGGCCCCTTCGCCTTCGGTCCTACGACCTGATAGTCCGCCATCAGCGCTTGGACCATCCGCGGGATTTCCTCTTTAGGCAGGATCCGCAGGCGCATCCAACTACCTCCTCTCAGTGATAGGACTTGCGCGGTTTCGTCTGCTTTTACCACGGAGGCACGGAGAACACGGAGACAGGAA
>DQUX01000419.1 GCA_015662065.1 Anaerolineales bacterium
CCACCTCCACCAGCGCGGCAGTGCCATCATCACTCCCCGTCGCCAGGTAGCGCCCGTCCGGGCTGAAGACCACCGCCACCACGGGGGCTTCGTGTCGGATGCGCGCCACCTCGCGCCCCGTCCCCACCTCCACCAGCGCGGCGGTGCCATCATCACTCCCCGTCGCCAGGTAGCGCCCGTCCGGGCTGAAGGCTACCGCCACCACGGGGCCTTCGTGCCGGATGATATGATGGAAGCGGGGCCAGTCAAAGAGCACGTCCTGCAGGACGGTGTGAGCCTCGATGGAGGGCACCCTGTGCAGGGACTCTATGGCCAGCAGGGGAGCAATTAGTTCCTCGGTCGTACTTCTGGGCGCGCGGCTCATATATTGGGCCTGGGCGGCCAACTGGCGGGCCAGGGCGGCCTTTCGTTGCTCCTCCGCCCGCCGCCACTGCCAGCCCGCCAGCAGGGCCAGGGTCAGGGCGACCACCAGGCCTACAGCCAGGCCCAGCGTGATCCGCCTTCGCAACTGCTCCCGCGCCCTCCGTTCCGCTTCGGCCCGCTTCTGGCCGGCGTGGATGTAGGCACGCAGGGACTCTTCCACCTCACCGCCGCGCTGCTCCAACCACTCCATCGCCTGGGCCAGGGGGGCGCCCCGCAGGAGCGCTCCCTCGTCCCGGCCGCTCTCCTCCCACTGGCGGCACATCGCCCGCACCCGCTCCTGCCAGAGGCGGAACGCGCGGTTCTCCTCCATCCACTCCCGCAACCGGCCCCACCGTTGGATCAGGGCCTCGTGGGCTACCTCGGCCGTCTCCCGCCCCGTCGCGTCCCGGTCGGTCACCACCAACCGGGCGTCGGCCAGTTTCCGCACCAACGGCCACCGCGCCTCGCCCAGTTCCCCCCGGCTCGCCTTGCGACGGGTGTCCTCCGTCCCCTCCCCCGGCTGCACCAACTGGATCAAGACCTCCCGTGCCCTCTCCCGCTCTGTCTCGTGCAGCCCGTCGTACACTCTCTCGGCATACCGGGCCAGCGCGCCGGTCACCCCGCCGATCTCGTCGTAGGCGTGGTGGGTCAGGCGGGCCCGCTCCTGCCGCTCCCACAACTGGGTCAGAGCGAACTCCAGAAGCGGCAGGCTCCCCGGCTCGTCCCCCACCTCGTCCAGGATGCGGGTCACCAGCCCCTCCTCAAAGGCCACTCCCTGCTTCTCGGCGGGGCGGATCACTGCCGCTTCCAACTCCTCCCGGCTCATCGGCCCCAGGAGCAGCGTCCGCCCGTCCAGCCGGTCGGCGAAGGGGCGGTAGGCGAGGGCCTGCCCCAAAAAGTCGGCCCGCAGGGTGAGGACCAGCCTCAGGGGGGTCTTTTCCGCCGCCAGCGATTCCAGCCAGCGGTCCACAAAGGCCTGTTGGATCTCTTTGTCGTCGCAGAGGGTGTAGAGCTCCTCGAACTGGTCCACCACCACCAGGAGCCGTTCACAGCCCTGCTTTTCCAGGACACGGCGGACCAGCCGGTCCAGGGGGATCTCGCCGCTGCGCAGGGCCACGGCCAGTTTGGGGACCTCTCGCAGCCGGTCGGTCTCGCTCATCTCCGGCTCCAGCAGAGGGAGCAGCGCGCCGGCCAGTTCCTCGAAGGGAGCCCTGCCGGGGCGCATGGTGGCGATGGCCCACCCGGGGCGGGGCCGCAGCCGGGGCAGCAGCCCGGCAAAGACCACCGACGACTTGCCGCTCCCCGACGGGCCGACGACGGCGGTGAGGGGGTGCCGTTCCACCTCGGCCGACAACCGCTCGCCAAAGGGCTCCCGTCCGAAAAAGAAAGGGGCGTCCTTTTCCCGAAAGTGGAGCAGGCCGCGGTAGGGGTTGGGTGGGATGGCCCGCTCTTTCAGGTCGGGCCAGGCGTCGAGTAGTTGTTCCGCCGGGATGCAGAAGGCGGCGCGGACGCCGGGGGTCAGGTCCGCGGCCACCGCCATCCCCACGACGCCGTTCACCTCGTCGTCCCACACCGGCGTGCCGCTGAAGCCGGGCCGGACAAAGTAGCCGGTCTGTCCCACGTCCTCGATCTGAACCCAGCCGGTGTCGCCGATGGGCCCGCGCAACTCCCCCTTGGCCCAGACGCCGCCGGGATGTCCCTTCGGGAAGCCGAAAGCGCGAAAGGGGTGGCCCCAGGTCTCTTGGGGGGTCACCAGGCGGATCGGCTCGGCGCCGGGCGGGGGGTCCTCCAGCCGCAGCACGGCGACGTCCCGCTCCGCGTCGCTGTGGACCACCTGGGCGACGCGCTTCCGGCCCGCGGCGAGGAGGGGGAAGTCCAACGTGACCTCGACCGCCTCACCGACCACATGGCAGCAGGTGAGGAGAGTGTCGGGCGCGGCCAGGAACCCCACGCCGACTATGCCGCCCGTAGGGCCGTAGATGCGAACGATGGCTTTCTCAAGAGCAAGCATCGGCAACCTCCGATTTTTGGTTCAGGAGGTGCGTCGCACTTTAGGGCCGTTCCGCCGTGGAAGGCCAGCACCACCATCGCCTCGGCCCGCTGCATCGCCTCCAGGATACGCGCCTGGAGGTACTCCCGAACGACGTTGCGGGTCTGGAGCGATGTCGGCGCAGCGCAGACCGGGTCGGCCAGGTACTCCTTCATGCCGGTTCGTACTCCTCCGCCTCGGCGCGGGCCAGTTCGACGATCTGCGCCGCCGCCCGCGCCATCTTGGGCCGTCGGAACCGCTCCGTCATCCGCCGGAGTCCATCCAGGTCGAGCCGGTCCAGGTTCTGGAGCCGCAGTTCCCGCCTTTCCCTCTATGCTCTTTGCGTCTCGTCGGCGAGGCTCATACCAATTGTCCTTCGAAGTGCCGCTTGTTCTGCCTCTGGCACCGCCCTGAAGAGGCGGTGCTGGAGGCCGTTTCTTGGGGCGCCGTCTGTTCACGGCGGCGCGAGTCG
>DQUX01000063.1 GCA_015662065.1 Anaerolineales bacterium
TGGACGTGGACGGTTTCGCGCCCCGTCTTTCTTTCTTCTTCAACGCCCACAGCGATTTCCTGGAGGAGATCGCCAAGTTCCGCGCCGCCCGACGGATCTGGGCGCGGATCATGCGGGAGCGGTTCGGGGCGAAGAATCCCCGCTCCTGGCGGCTCCGCTTCCACGCCCAGACCGCCGGCTCCGCCCTCACCGCCCAGCAGCCGGAGGTCAACGTGGTCCGCGTCACCATTCAGGCGCTGGCCGCCGTGCTCGGCGGGGCCCAGTCCATCCACACCAACTCCCGCGACGAGGCGCTGTGGCTCCCCACCGAGGAGTCGGTCCGCATCGCCCTGCGCACCCAGCAGATCATCGCTCACGAATCGGGCGTCGCCAACACGGTGGACCCCCTGGCCGGCTCCTACGTCATCGAGTATCTCACCGATGAGATCGAGCGGAGAGCGATGGCTTACATCGAAAAGATCGACGGGATGGGCGGCGCGCTGGCGGCCATCGAGAAGGGATACGTCCAGCAGGAGATCGCCGACGCCGCCTATCGCTACCAGCAAGCGGTGGAGCGGGGGGAGCGGATCGTCGTCGGCGTCAACGCCTACCAGGTCGAGGAGGAGGCGGATCTGGAGCGGCTGGTGGTCGATCCCGCCGTCGAAGCGCGGCAGCGGGAGCGACTGGCGGCGCTGCGCGCCCGGCGGGACGGGGAGCAGGTCTCGGCCCTCCTCTCCCGGATCGAGGCCGCCGCCCGCGCCCCCGATGAGCCTTTGATGGATATCTTCATCGCCGCTGTGGAGGCGGATTGCACCCTGGGGGAGATCTGCGGGGTCCTGCGGCGAGTATGGGGGGAGTACCGGCCGCCAACGAGCCTCTGATGGCCCCTCCGCATTGAGAGGAGTTCGATGAAAGGAACGACGGGGGACCTGCTGGCGAAGATTATCGCCGCCGAGAAGAAGGCACAAATCTTCTATGAGGGGCTGTATCGGATGTTTGAGCATGTCCCACGGGTGGCGGCCTTCTGGCAGGACATGGTGGACGATGAAAAGGCACATCGCCATCTGATGGAGAAAGTACGGGCCGGCCTGACGCCAGAGGAGTTGCAGGCCCCAGCCGATCCGGAGATGCTGCACAAGGCCAGCGTGGCTGCGCGCTTCTCCCCGGACCGAGCCCTGCGGCGGATCCACGGCCTGAACGACGCCTACGAGATCGCCTTAGACCTGGAGCAGAGTGAGATCAACGCCGTCTTCGAGTTTGTCTTGGCCGAGCACGCTTACCTGGAGGAGGAGGTCCGGGATCGGATGGTGGAGCTCTACCTTCGGGTTCACATCAAGCGCTTTCAGGAGTTGGGGGGGGAACTGGCGTCGGGGTGTGAAGGCATTGGGGGAAGAAAGGTCGTCTAGGAGGGGAGAATGAATCAGCAGGACCGCACTATCGCCGCGTTGTTCGATCGGCTTATCCGGGGGGAAAAGGCCACGCAGACGTTCTATCTTCGCCTCTCGGAGATGTTCGCCCACGAGCCGAGAGCCGCCGAGGTCTGGTGGAAGCTGGCGGCGGACGAGGCCTCCCACATCCATCTGCTGGAGCAAGCGCGGGAGGGGCTTACGGCGGAACAGCTCGCCGCTCCGGCCGATCCCGAATTCCTTCGGGTCGCGCGGAACGCGGCTGCTCATTCCCCAGAGGAGGGCCTGGCCCAGGTCCAAACGCTGGAGGACGCATACCAACTGGCCCATGCAACGGAGCATACCGAGTTCAACGCCGTCTTCGAGGTGGTGATCTCCGAGCTTTTCCCGGTCGCCGTGCAGAGGCCGTTCGTGCGATCCCAGCTACAGGAACATGTGGATCGACTGGGGGCGTTAGAACCCCCGGAGTGGCGCTACAGCGTGGTGGCGAAGCGTGGGACGGAGGGGGAGAAATGAGCGCTATTCACCACATCGCCATCGCCGTCCACAACCTGGATGCGGCGCTGGCCTTCTACCGGGACGCGCTGGGGCTGGGGATGACGGAGCGGCGGGAGGTGCCGGAGGAGGGGGTGGAGATCGCCTTCCTCCCCGCTGGGGAGGGGGAGATCGAGCTGCTCCAGCCCCTGAGCGAGGGGGGCGGTGTGGCCCGCTTCCTGGAGAAGCGGGGGGAGGGCCTCCATCACATCTGCCTGCAGGTGGACGACATCGAGGCGGCGATGGAACGGCTGCGGTCAGCCGGGGCCCGCCTTCTCAGCGAGGAGCCCCGGGTCGGCACATCGGGTACGCGCTACGTGTTCGTCCATCCCAAATCCGCCCACGGCGTCCTGCTGGAGCTGTATGAGGTAGCGGAATGAGCGCGCGGATCGAACAGTTGCTGGCCCGGCTGCGGAAGGGCATCGATAAGACGATGGCCATCTTCAACGCCATCAGTCCCGCCCAGTGGGAGGCGGTGCTCTATGAGGAGCCGTACCCCTGGACGGTGCGGGACCTGCTGGCCCACTTCGTCTCCGCCGAGGAGGGGCTGTTGCGGATCGCCCAGGATATCGCCGCGGGCGGCCCCGGCGCACCGGAGGGATTCGACTACGATGCCTACAACGCCGCCGAGCAGAAGCGATTGGCCGACATCCCCCCGGAGAGCCTGCTGGCCGCCCTGTATACGGCGCGCCAGCGCACCATCGAGTGGGTGAAAAGCCTCCAGGAGACAGACCTGGACCGGAAGGGCCGCCATCCGGCGCTGGGGGAGATCGACCTGGAGACCTTCATCAACGCCATCTACGGCCATCAGCTTCTGCATATGCGGGACCTGATGCAGGCATGGGGGTGAGAGACGATCTGTGGCGCTTTCCCGACCTTCTGCCCTCAGATGTGACCGGTGTCCTTTACCTCAACCAGAAGACCCAGGAGTTCGAGTTCCGCCCCGGCCCCATTATGGCCCAGATCGTGCTGGCCGACGAGATCAACCGAGCCACCCCCCGCACCCAGTCGGCCCTCCTGGAGGCGATGCAGGAGCGGCAGGTGACGATGGATGTGGATACGATACCCCTCCCGCGCCCCTTCTTGGTCCTGGCCACCCATAACCCCATCGAGCTGGAGGGGACCTTCCCTCTGCCGGAGGCCCAGTTGGATCGCTTCCTGATGCGCATCTCCATCGGCTACCCGGAGGAGCAGGAGGAGAACCAGATCCTGCTGCGGTTCGAGCGGGAGGACCCGCTGGAGAAGCTGGAGCCGGTGCGGTCCTATATCGTTCAGATGACTCGGGCTACGCGGGAGCACAAAGCGGTGGAGCTGGGGGTGAGTCCGCGGGGGACGTTGGGCCTCTACCGGACGGCCCAGGCGCTGGCCGCCCTGCGGGGCCGGACCTTCGTGACCCCCGACGACGTGAAGGAGCTGGCCCTCCCCGTCCTGAGCCACCGCATCATCATCAACCCCCAGGGCTGGCTGCGGGGCCAGCGGCCGGAGGAGGTGTTGATGGACATCGTCGAATCGGTGCCGGTGCCGGTGGAGAGGTAGGGGCAGGCCGACGCTGCCTCCCTACGGTCTGCGCCGTCGGCTCAGCCACCAGGCCCCGGCGATGACCCCCGCCGCCAGCAAAGCCAACCCGGCGGCAGTGGTCACCGTCTTCGGCTCCATCCCGGGCATCACTGCGCCGCCCAGGCCCGCCTCGGCGCCGTACTCGGCGAACAGCCGCCCCCACTTGGTGTGCAGCGCTGCCTCCACCCGCTTGCGGCCAACAAAGGGGTACCAGTAGACGTTGTGGTAGAAGTTGGAGGCGAAGTAAGACCAGGGGACCAGCGGGCTGCGCAGGAGGAGATTCTCCAGGGGCTTGAGGGGGCCGTGGTAGATCAGCTTCTGGCCCCGGCTGGCGAAGGTGTCTTCCTGGATGAAGTCCCAGTTCTGGGACATCACCCACTCCCGATCCTCTCCCACGATCTCGATCTGCTCGGGGTCGCCCACACCCAACCCCATCTCGTGGGCGAGGCGGATGAAGGGGATGGAGAGGGGGTCGAACCCCTGCAGATGAGCGGAGATGGCGTCGATGGCCACCAGATCGGCGGAGGCCAGGATCACGTCCTTCTCGTGCCAGCGCATCGCCCGCGGGCCGGGGCCGTCGCCGGCGAAGGAGCCGTCCATTACCGCGAACAGCCCGGGGTGGATGTCCTGCTGGATCATCAGAAGGTCCGCCAGTGTCTCGTGGATCACCGCGTGGGTCCAGTGGCGGCGGGTGCCCAGCAGCCCCCCGAAGGCGTTCTTCATCGCCCCGGTGATGGTGGTGAAGACGTGGGTCTTCACGGTGGGCAACTGGATGATGTTTCGCCCGATCAGGATCTCCGGGATATGCACCCCCTCTGGGTAGATCTGATCCAACACCAGGAAGGGCTGAGGGGGCTCGTACCGCACCCAGCGGTACTGGGGCTCGTAGAGGTGGACGTTGCGGAGGCCGTACTTATCCACCACATACTTGTGCTTGTTGTTCCGCTCCCCTACGTAGGCGTCCACTACCACGGTGTTGTTGTGGGCGGCGATCAGGTTCCGGTAGCCCGCCGCCAGCAGGGCGCGGATGACTCCCTCCAGTTGCCAGGGGGTGGTGGAGCAGGCCGGGTACCAGGTCTGCCAGGAGATGTTGACCTTGAGGATGGTCTCTCTATCCTGCGGCAGGGCCTGGCGGAGGCCCGCCAGCTCCATCAACCGACCGTAATCCTCTAAGACCGTCTCGGGCTGCGTGCGCAGGACCGCCACGCGGCCCCGCCCGGGAAATTCCTTTGCCATCGCTCACCTCCAAATGCAATCTCAGTATATCTCAGGTCGGGTTTGTAGGCAACCCGTCTTGTGTTATAATCGGGCTCGCGGAATTCGTGATTTAATGGCCCACCGGATAGGGGGGGGCAGTAAGGAGGAGGCAGATGGCCGACCAGGAGGCATTGGCCCTGCGCAACCGGATCATCGGTCTCCTGCTGCGGGACGCTCGCCTGCGGGCGGGCAGGACCAAGCGGGAGTGCGCCGCGGTTCTGGGAGTCTCTACCGGCACTGTCACGGCCTATGAGGAGGGGCGTAAGCCCATCTCCTTGCCGGAGTTGGAGGTGCTGGCTTTCTTTCTGGACGTGCCGGTATCTCATTTCTGGGACGAGGAGGCACGGCTGCTGGCCGAGGAGCCTCCGCTGCCGATGGAGGAGGTCCTGCAATTGCGCCACCGGATCGTGGGGGCGCTGCTGCGCCAGGCCCGGCTGGAGGCGGGCAAGAGCCAGAAGGAGCTGGCGCAACTGTTGGGCTGCTCCCCCAGCCGCATCTCCGCCTATGAGTATGGGCAGAGGCCGGTGCCACTGACGGAGTTGGAAGTGCTGACCGGTGTCCTGAACCGGCCGCTGGAGTACTTCCTGGACCAGCGGTCCGGTCCGGTGGGGGAGTGGGAGAAGGAGCAGGAAGCCTACCAGGCCTTCCGGGAGCTGCCGGAGGAGATCCGCCGGTTCATCACCAAACCCATCAACTGGAGCTACCTGGAGTTGGCGATGAGGCTGGCGGAGATGCCGGCCGGTGCGCTGCGGGACATCGCCGCGGGGCTGCTGGAGATCACGTACTGAACGTCGCGCGTCGCACATCGAACATTAGCACAGAGGAGGAGACGGGGGTATGGTAAGCGGTGAGGCTCTGAAGGCGGAAGGGCTGCGGCTCTTTGAGGAAGGGCTGTACGAGGAGGCGGCGGAGCGGTTCGGCCAGGCTCAGGAGTTGTTCGTCGCCGAGGGAAAACAGGTGGAGGCGGCGGAGATGCTGAACAACCTGGGCGTGGTCTACCGCCTGATGGGCCAATGGGACCGGGCGCGGGCGGCGCTGGAGGAGGCCCAGGCCGCCTTTGGCCGTCTGGGGGATCGCAACCGGGAGGCGCAGACGCTGGGGAACCTGGGGGGGCTCCTGGCCAGCCGGGGGGATCGGCTGCGGGCCCAGGAGTACCTCCGGCAGGCAGCGGAGATCTTCGAGGAACTGGGAGACACCCAGCGACAGGGGGAGACCCTGCTGGCGCTGGGCGCCCAGATGTGGAAGTCTGGAGACCGTCGGGGCGGCCTGGCGACTTACGAGGCGGGATTGCTGCTGTTGGAAAGGCCCACTCCCCAGCAGAAAGCGCTTCGGGGCCTGCTGCGGCTGCGGGGCCGGTTGCTGGGAGGGAAGGGGTAGGGACTGGTTGAAAGATGTGACATTGTCACTATGACCGCGGCCTGTGGCCACTTCCGCTTCCTCTCGTCACAGACCCCCTCAGAGCATGATGTGACATTGTCAATCTAAACAAACCTGCACACTTGCAAACTTGCAAACTTGTAAACTTGCTCCTACTTCTCCGACCCCCGCTCTCGCTTCGCCGCCTCGATGATCTGCTGCGCCAGATGGGCCGGCACCTCCTCGTAGTGGTCGAACTCCATCGAGAACAGGCCGCGCCCCTGGGTGAGGCTGCGCAGGTCGGTGGCGTAGCGCTGCATCTCCGCCAGGGGGGCCAGGGCGGTGATGATGCTCTTGCCCCCCTTCTGGTCCATCCCCTGCACCCGCGCCCGCTTGGTGTTCAGATCCCCCATCACATCGCCGGTGTACTCCTCCGGCACGGTGATGGTCACCTTGTAGATCGGCTCCAGCAACACCGGCCCGGCCCCCAGCATCACCTTCTTGAAGGCCTCCCGACCGGCGATCTGGAAGGCGATGTCCTTGGAGTCCACCGGGTGCTCCTTGCCGTCGTAGACCACTGCTTTGAGGTCCACCACCGGGTAACCGGCGAGCACCCCCTGCTCCAGCACCTGGCGGATGCCTTTCTCGATGGATGGCCTGAACGAAGAGGATATCGCGCCGCCGAAGACCTCCCAGTCGTACTCGAAGCCCTCACCCCGCGACAGCGGTTCCAGCCGCATATGGACCTCCGCGAACTGGCCCGCCCCACCGGTCTGCTTCTTGTGCCGGTACTGGTCGGCGTTGACCCGGGTGATGGTCTCCCGGTAGGGGACCTTGGGGATAGCGGTCTCCACGCCCACGCCGAAGCGGTTCGCCATCCGCCGCACGGCGATGTCCACGTGGGCTTCCCCCATTCCCTCCAGGATCGTCTCCCGGGTGCTCGGCTCCTGACGCCAGCGAAGGGTGGGGTCCTCCTCGCAGATGCGGGTCAGCGTGGGGCCCATCTTGGCCTGGTCGGCCTTGCTCTTGGGGTGGACCGACACGGCGAAGAGGGGGTGGGGGAAGACCGGCCCCGGCAGATGGACGGGGTGGCCACGATCGCAGAGGGTATCGCCGGTGACGGTGACGCTCAGCTTGGCTACCGCGCCGATGTCCCCCGGCCGCAGCCGCCGGACCGGGAGTTGCTCCTTGCCGCGCATCACGTACAGTGTGCCCAGCCGCTCCTCCGTCTCGGCCCGGCTGTTCCAGACCCGCGTATCCGATTCCAGCACCCCCCCGTAGACGCGGAAGTAGGTCAGCTTGCCCACGTAGGGGTCTGCGGCGGTCTTGAAGACCAGCGCCGCCAGCGGGGCCAACTCGTTGGGCTCGATTTCCTCCTCGCCCGCCAGCCCCTCCGCCTGAACCGGCCCTCGATCGGCGGGGGAGGGGGCATAGGTGACCAGGGCGTCCAGGAGCGCCCGCGTCCCCAGATTCCCCGTCGCCGCCGTCACCAGGACGGGGACAACAGCCCCGCTGAGGATCGCGGTGCGCAGACCTCGAGCGATCTCCTCCTCGGTCAGCGTTTCGCCCTCTAGGTACTTCATTATAAGTTCGTCTTCCCCCTCAGCGGCGGCCTCGACCACCTGAACGCGCGCCTCCTCCGCCTGAGCGGCCAGGTCCGCCGGGATCTCCTCGACCTTTCCCTCCGGCCCCATCAGCGCCTGCATCTTCACCAGGTCCACCACACCGGCTAAGTCCCCCTGGGAGCCAATGGGCAGATGTAGAGGGACGAAATTGCGCCCGAAGGCATCCCGAAGGGATTGGAGGGTACGGTTGAAGTTGGCGTTCTCCCGGTTCATCTTGTTGATGACCACCATGCGGGGAAGACCCTGCTGGTCGGCGTAGCTCCAGACCAGCTCCGTCCCCACCTCGACGCCCCCCACGGGGTCCACCAGGACCAAAGCCAGGTCGGCCACCAGGACGGCGCTGATGACCTCGCCGACGAAGTCCGTGTAACCGGGGGTGTCCAACACGTTCAATTTGCAGCCGTCCCACTCGACGGGCACCAGGGCCAGGCTGAGGGAAATGCGGCGTCGGATCTCCTCCTCGTCGAAATCCGCCACCGTGGTCCCGTCCTCGATCCTGCCCTGTCGGTTGACGGCCCCGCTTGTGAAGAGCATCGCCTCCGCCAGCGAGGTCTTCCCGCTGCTGCCGTGGCCGAGCAGAACGATGTTGCGCAGTTGGTCCGTGGTATACTCTTTCACCAATACCTCCTCTCCGACCGAAAACCGATCTCCGTCAAGCCCCGCTATTCTAAATGAGAATAGCCGAACTGTCAATTGTCTTTCGCGCCAAACAGTGCTACACTTACCGAGCGACGAGCAACCAGCAACCAGCGACCAGTAACAAGTGAGGAGTTCCTATGGCCAAATTCCCTTCCGAACCCTTCCGCATCAAGGTCGTCGAGCCGATCCGCCGCACGACGCGCCGGGAACGGCAGCAGATTCTGACCGCGGCCGGCTACAATCCCTTCAACGTGCGGGCGGAGGACATCTACATCGACCTGTTGACCGACTCCGGCACCGCGGCTATGTCCGATGGCCAGTGGGCCGGCATAATGCAGGGGGATGAATCCTACGCCGGGGCGCGCAATTTCTTCAACCTGGAGGAGACGATCCGATCCATCACCGGCTTCCGGCACTTCGTCCCCACCCACCAGGGCCGCGCCGCCGAGAACATCCTGTTCGGCGCGACGGTCCGGCCCGGACAGGTGGTCCCCAGCAACATGCACTTCGACACCACCCAGGCCAACGTACTGGCCCGGGGAGGCCGGCCGGTCAACCTGGTCATAGACGAAGCCTTCGATCCCACCAGCCGCCACCCGTTTAAGGGGAATATGGACCTGGAGAAGCTGGCGGCCTTTATTCAGGAGGTCGGCCCGGAGAACATCCCTCTGGGGATGATGACGGTCACCAACAACTCCGGGGGCGGGCAGCCGGTCTCACTGGCGAACATCCGCGCCGTAGCCGACGTCTACCACCGCTACGGCATCCCTTTCTTCCTGGATGCCTGCCGGTACGCCGAGAACGCCTATTTCATCAAGTTGCGGGAGCCGGGGTACGCCGACGTACCGGTCCTGGAGATCGCCCGCCAGATGTTCGCCTGCGCCGACGGCTGCACGATGAGCGGCAAGAAGGACGCCCTGGTCAACATCGGCGGCTTTCTGGCGATGAACGACGAGGAGCTATACCGACGGGTCTGTCAGGAGCTGATCCTGCGGGAGGGGTTCCCCACCTACGGGGGCCTAGCGGGGCGGGACCTGGAGGCGATGGCGCGGGGGCTGTGGGAAGGGCTGGACGAGGATTATCTGGCCTACCGCATCGCCCACACCCGGTACCTGGCCGACCGGCTGCTGGAGGAAGGTCTCCCCATCCTGGAGCCGCCGGGGGGACACGCCGTCTATCTGGACGTGCTGCGCTTCCTGCCCCACATCCCCCAGAGCCAGTTGCCCGGCCAGGCCCTGGCCTGCGCCCTCTACCTGGAGGGGGGCATCCGGGGGGTGGAGATCGGCAGCGTGATGTTCGCCGAGGAGGACCCCGAGACCGGCGAGACCGTCTACCCGGCCTTGGAACTGGTCCGGCTGGCGATCCCCCGGCGGGTCTACACCCAGGCCCATCTGGACTACGTGGTGGAGGTCTGCCGGCGGCTCTACGAACGGCGGGAGCAGATCGGCGGGCTGCGCTACACCTACAAGCCCGCGCTCCTGCGCCACTTCACAGCCCGGTTTGAGCCGGTGTGACGGGGGGAGGGGGCAAGGCCATCAGTTCTCCGAACTGATACCTCACCGCGCTGGCGGTCTCCGCTACCGCCGCCCGGCCCGGAGGATCGAGAGGATCAGCCAAATACCCAGAAGACTGGCGCCGACGAAGCCGGCGATGACCAGCCCGGTGACCAGCCCACCCCGCTCTGTAAGGCGGAAGGCCGGCACCAACAGCGCCAGCCCCACGATCAGCGCGGCCAGCAGCAGGCTCAGGGAGATCCGATTGGCCAGCCGGTCGATCCGTGCCAGCGCGTCCCCCAGCTCCTTGTGCCAGAGGGTCACCTCTAGCTCCCCTCGCTCCGCCTGGGTCAGCAGGCGGATCCCAACGCGGGGGAACAGCGCCATCAGGGCGTTCCACTCCGAGATAGCCCGCAGCAGTGTCGGCCCCCACTCCTTGGGAGAGGCCATCTGCAGGATGAACTGGTGTACGTAGGGCGCGGAGACGGCGAAGGGGTCGAAATCCGGGCACAATTGCAACCCCACCCCCTCCATCATCGCCAGGGTCTTGCCCAGGAGCCACAGCTCGGAGGGCAGCCGCAGATGGTGCCGGAAGGCGATGGGCATCGCCTCCTGGAGGGCCTCGCCGGCGCGGATCGCCTTCAGCGGCAGCCCCTGGTACCTGCGCAGGAGCCGTCCGATGTCCCGCCGGAGAGCCGCGCGGTCCACCTGCCCTCCCACCATCCCCATCTGGATCAACTGATCCACGATCCCCTCTTCATCCAGTTGTACAATGTTAATGTACAACCGAACCAGGTCGGCCCGATCCCGCCGGCTCAGATACCCCACCATCCCGAAATCCATCGCGCCGATGACCTCGTCGTCCATCACCACGAAATTGCCCGGGTGGGGGTCGGCGTGGAAGAAGCCGTCCTCCAGGACCTCCTTGACGATCATCCTCGTGGCGTGGAGGGCGACCCGGTACCGGTCGTAGCCAGCCTCGTCCATCCCCTCCACGTCGTCGATCCTGATCCCGTGGATCCGCTCCAGCACCAGCACCCGCCGGGTGGTGTGGTCCCAATAGACTTTTGGGATGTATAGATAAGGCTCGTCGGCGAAGTTGGCCCGGAACCGGTCGGCGTTGTGCCCCTCCCGATAGAAGTCCAACTCCGCCCGGAGGGTCGCCGCGAACTCCTCCACGACCCCCAGCAGGTCGTAGAGTTCCCCCAGCGGCGTGCGGTTCTGGAGGAGCCGGGCGATGTCGGAGAGAATCTCCAGGTCGGTCTCGATGGTCCTCTGGATGCCGGGGCGCTGGACCTTCACTACGACGGGGGTGCCGTCGAGGAGGATGGCGGGATGGACCTGGGCCAGCGAGGCGGCGGCCAAGGGCTCGGGGGCAAACGCGGAGAAGAACTCCTCCAGCGGCCCGCCCAACTCCTCCTCGATCTGGGCCCGAACCGGCTCCCAGGGACCTGGAGGGACGTCGTCCCGCAGGTGGGCCAGCTCGGTGATGAAGGCGGGGGGAAGCAGGTCGGGTCGGGTGCTGAGCACCTGACCCAGTTTGACGAAGGTGGGCCCCAGCTCCTCCAGGGCCATCCGCAGGCGGCGGGGAGCGCCCAGGCGGGGGGCGGTGGGCCGCAACCTCCGCAAGAGCCGACGGGAGAGGGCGTGGCGGGGAAGCAGCTCCAGCGTCTCCATCAGCTCGCCGAAGCCGTGGCGGATGAAGACCTGGGCGATCTGACGGAAGCGCCGCAGATGGCGAACTCCCCTGGTTGGCAGCATCGCCATCGCTGATACCCCCTCCTCCTATCCCTGCGTCCCCTTATCCTCTCATCACCCTCCGCCCGCAAGCTCCCTCAGCCGGGGCAGCGCCTCTTGGGCCGCCCGCTCGCCGGCGGCGATGACCTCGGCGGCGCGGGTGAGGCCGGTGAGGGCGGTGACCCCCTGGGGGATGTCCGGGTGGATGAGCAGGTCGGGCGAGGCCAGCTCCAGGTTGCGGCGGTTGACCTCCTTCATCATCACCGCCACTGAGCGCCAGAGCACGTCCACCATATCCACCAGGCTCTCGGGCACGAACCGGCGGCCGTGCAGTTCCCGGGTGAAGAGGGCCACCACCTTCTCGTCGGTGGAGATGTCCACGGCGATCACCACGTCCGCCCCCATCTCCCGGACCACGTCGGCGGGGAGGTTGTCCAGAAGGCCGCCATCCACCAGCATCTGCTCCCCCCGCTCCACCGGGGCGAACAGCCCGGGCAGAGCGATGGTGGCCCGCACCGCCTCCAGCACCGACCCCTCCCGGAGGATCACCTTCTCCCCCTTGTTCAGATCCACGGCGACCAGCGCCAGCGGGACCCGCAACTGGTCGAACGTGATCTCGCCCAGGTGCTCGGCCAGATAACCTATCACCTTCTGCCCCGCCAAGAGCCCCCGCCGGGGTAACCCCCGGTCCAGGAGGGTGATCAGCCAGCGCGGGTTGGACATCCGCAGCGCCTCCTTCTCCAGATCGTGGGGGGAGAGCCCGGCGGCGTAGGCCGCGGCGACCAGCCCCCCCATACTCGTACCGGCTAGGAGATGGATGGGGATCCCTTCTCGTTCTAGCACCTTGAGCACGCCGATGTGGGCCAGCCCCCGGGCCCCGCCGCCGCTGAGGGCCAGGCCGATCCTGGGGGAAGAGGGCTCCCGCTTGAACAATTCCTCCAAAAATCTCCGCATCTCCCTCCCCTTTCGTCTATGCTACGAGAGTATACAACGCGGCCGCGGGAAAGTCCAGCCGTGGGCCCCCTGGAGGGCGCAGGGGAGCGCCGGAACAGGTATTCCGGCGCTCCGAATCAGCGTTCTCAGCGTTCCTTAGAGGCTTCAGCGATTCATGGGGGCTGATTTGACACCGGCATACGGCAGGGTATAATGCGGCCCGTCTTGAGGAAGGGACTCGTTGTGACCAAATGGCAAGCCGATCCTCAGATCGGGCTGCGCGTCGGGGTGGCCCTCATCGCCGCCGTTCTGCTAGTGGACGGCGGCCTGATCGCGTGGGCTGCCACCAACCCGGTGACCCTCTGGACCTTTCTGGTGGGGCTGGCGGTGCTGGCAAGCCTGGCCGTCATTGGGCTGCTGGTCTACTGGCTGAGCGGCCTGGTCCGTTCCGGCTATACTCTGGATCGGAATGCCCTCACCATCACCTGGGGGGCCAACGAGCAGGTGATTCCCACCCCCCAGATCGAGCGGGTCGTGCTGGGCGAGGAACTGGAGGGGCGGGTCCGCTTCCGGGGGGTCCGCTGGCCCGGCTACTGGGTGGGCTACGGACAGGTGGAGGGTCTGGGGCCTACACTTTTCTACGCCACGGCCCCCCCCCGCCGGCAGGTCTTCATCGCCACTCCTGGGCTGGCCTATGGCATCTCCCCGGAGGACCGGGAGGAGTTCCTCCGCACGCTGCACACCCGCCTGCAGATGGGGCCGACCCAGGCGGTGGAGCCGACCTCTCACGGCCCGGCTTTTCTCCGGTGGGGCTTCTGGCGGGACCGACTGGGGCTGGGGTTGCTGCTGGGGGCCTGGGTGGTGGTCGTTGCCCTGTTCGGCTTCCTTTGCGCCCGCTTTCCCACCCTGCCGCGCCTGTTGCCCCTCCACTTCGATGCCACCGGCGACCCCGACCGGCTGGGGCCGCAGGGGGAGATCTTCTTCTTGCCCCTGATCGGGCTGGTGGTCCTGCTGATCAACGGCGGGCTGGGGGGGCTTCTGTACCGGCGTGAGCGACTGGCCGCCTACTTGTTCTGGGGAGGGGCGGCCGGGGTCCAGGTGCTCCTCTGGGCAGCCGTTCTCGGCATCCTGACCGTTCCGTGACCCAAAAGCCCGGAATTCGATGCTGAACCCACCTGACCCGGTAGAGATGATCGGCGGGCTGTTGCTCTCGGCGGCGGTCGCCCTGGTGGGGTATCGCCGGGAGGCGCTCTCCGGGAGCGGTGTGGCCGGTGCCATTCTCAGTGGCTCTCTCATCTTCGGCCTGGGCGGTTGGGAATGGGGCCTCTTGCTCATCGCCTTCTTTATCTCCTCTAGCATCCTCTCTCACTACCGCGCAGAGGAAAAGAGGGCCCTGGCGGAGAAGTTCGCCAAGGGGCACCGGCGGGACCTGGTCCAAGCGCTGGCGAACGCGGGAGTGGGGATGGGGTTGGCGGTGGGGCACCCCTTCTGGCCCCACCCGCTTCTTTATGTGGCCTGCGCCGGGGCGATGGCCGCGGTCAACGCTGACACCTGGGCGACGGAGGTGGGGGTGCTGAGCCGGAGGCCCCCCCGGCTGATCTCTACCGGACGGCCCGTAGAGGTGGGGACCTCCGGCGGGGTGACGGGGCTGGGGCTGGTGGTGAGCGTAGCAGGCGCTGCCTTCATCGGGTTGATGGGGGGTGGGGCAACGCTCCTCCGGGGGGAAGCCTCCATCGTCGCAGCGGCGGTCCTGGGGGGAGCGGTGGCCGGCGGGTTGGGCGGCTCCCTTTTCGACAGCCTGCTGGGGGCCACGGTCCAGGCGATCTATTGGTGCGATCCGTGCGGGAAGGAGACGGAGCGGCGGGTCCATCGCTGCGGGGCCGTCACCCGGCAGGTGCGGGGCCTGAGATGGCTGGGAAACGATGCAGTCAACTTTATCGCCTCGGTGGTGGGGGCGGCGGTGGCGGCGGTGATCGGCAGTATCCTGCTGGGGGGCACGGTATTGGTACCCTTCTCCTATTGACCTCGCAGCCGGCATGGGGTTGGAATGGGTCAGGGGGTGACGCACCTTGCACGCGCATAGTTTCCGATTCCCCTGAGGGCGGGGGTGAGATAAGGGGAACCGCTGACGCGCCAATCGCCCACCCTTACCCAGCAGGGGGGAGGGAGGAGCGCAACCCCACCGGGGCGGAGCGGTCCGCCCCGGTTTCTCGTGGCATCCCCCCAACCCTCCTGGTGATTACCCACATCTTGGTCAAGCCCCAGATGTGGGGTGCTGTGCAGGCTGGAGAGCACCAGATAGGGGGGAGGCAAAACCGCCCTTGGCGTGACCAAACAGACATATGGACACGTTTTAGAGTTTCGCCGCAATTAGGGGCAGGCGCACTTCTCTCTGTACTATCACTGTGGCTGCCGTGGTCAGGCGGCGGTGCGCCACAGATGGCGGCGATTGACAATTCCTGCAACAGCAATAGCGATGGTTGTGTGACTGTCCAATTTATGTGGAA
>DQUX01000312.1 GCA_015662065.1 Anaerolineales bacterium
GCTGCGGGGCTGGAGGGGGGACTGGGGGTGCCGCCGTCGTTTTTTCCTCTTCTTCCTCTTCTTACCCATTTTTTCACCTTCCTATCATCTCGATCACCCCGTCCTCTGCCACGGGGTAGGCTTGGCCGCATTCGGCGCAGCGGTAGGCCCCCGCCCGCATCGGCAGCGGGTTGTGGCCACAGGCGGGGCAGCGCAGGATCTCCGGCAGGGGCCGCACGCCACCGCCCTGGGGCACCCCTGCCTTCACCGCCCAGGCCAGGTCGTAATCTACCTGCCAGGACCGGACCTGCACTTCCTCCAGCGGCAGGCTTGCAAGCAGCGTTTCGAACACCAGGCGGGGGAAGGCCCGCCCGGGCAGGAGGGGGGCGTCCGGTCCAACCCGGTTGGAGACCAGGAGGACTCCTCCGGGGCGCAGCACGCGCACCAGCTCGCGCAACACCCCCGTCGGGTCCGTCGTGAACTCCAGGACCTCTAGGCAGGTCACCGCGTCGAAGGCGGCGTCCAGGAAGGGGAGGGTGCGGGCGTCCTGCCAGATAAGGGTCACCCGGCCCGCGTGGGGGCGGGTGAGCCGAGCGGCCTGGGCCAGCATCCGCCGGGAGATATCCAGCCCCACCACCCGGCCCCGGAAACGGGGTTGGAAGAGCAGGGCGCGGGGCAGCCGCCCCGTCCCGGTCCCCACGTCCAGCACGAGGGGGGCGGGGATCGGCTCCAGGGCCTGGGCCAGCGGCAACCCCAGGAACCACTGCTCGTAGGCGGGGTCGAACTGCTTGATCCGCTCGTAGGTAGGGGCGGCCCAATCGTACAGGAGGGCGACCGCCCGGCTGCCCAGGTAGGTGCCCTCGGCGATGATCAGTTGCCAGTAGACCAGCACAACCAGTAGAGCCAGGCTGACCAGTAGCAAAATCCAGCCCATCTATACTGCCCACGATGCCAGGAGCATCCCCGTCCCGAGCCACGCCCAAGCGACGCGGGTCCATCGATGCGGGTTGTCGGACCGGCCGGGGAGGAGCAGTTGGGGGACGAGGGTCAGGGCAAGGAAGGGGACCACCAGCGGGCGGTGAAGGGGGAGGAAGAGGGCGGCGGCGGTCAATTGGCCTGCTGCCCACAATGCCCGTCCCTGTGGACGGTGGGCGCTGCCGGCACCGGCGGCGGTGAGCGAGAAGGCGGCCGCCAGGGCAGCGGAGGGCAGGGTGGGGGGAGCGAAGGCCAGGTGACCTGCCAGCCAGGGCAGCCCCAGCCGCAGCGGGCCGTCCCATCCCGGGCTCACCTGGCCGCGCCCCCGGTCTGTCACCAGAGCCAGTTGCATCAGCGCCAGCCCGCCGACGGTGAGCATCAGCAGGTCCGGCCCCAGCGCCGTTGCCAGGACCAGGGAGAGCGTCAGCCCGGCGACCGTCGTGCCCAGCCCGTGCCCAGCGACGGGTGCCAACACCGTTTTCGCCCAGGCCCACAGTTGGGCAAGCCACCGGGCCAGCCGGTCTCCGGGGGAGCCGGGCCGGACGTAGGGGAGGGGCGGGATCGGGGTGTCCAGTCGCCAATTGCGCCAGCGGCGGAGGGGGGCAGCCCAATCGGTCGTCGCCAGCGCCCCCCACAGCGGACCCCAGCCTGCATCCACCAACAGCATGGTCAAGAGCAGCCGTCCCCCATCGGTCAGGGTCGGGCTGAGCCCCCCGGAGGCGATCGCCCCGCAGAGGGTCGCCCAGACCGGGATGGCCCAGGCCGGAGCGGAACTCCGGCCGAGACGGAGGCGGATCAGCCCACCGCCGCGCAGTTCGGAGGTCACGGGGGAGATTATACCATGCCCAATCCTAAATCCCAAGTGGCTTCCCGCCAGGATTTTCGAAACTCTCCTGCGGATCCGGCCGGACACCCATCTCGTCTGAATCGCTGAAGCCTCTGAAGAGCGCTGAGGATGCTGAAGGCCCGGCGCTAAACCGTCGGGCTCAAACCTGAGCCCCGCTCCGCGGGCTCCCTACAGCCTCAGCCTCCGTAGTACTTCATCAACGTGAATTTGAATGGTCAGGCCTCTCCCGCCCGGCCGGTAGGGCGCAGCGCCGCTGCGCCCCTACGGGTCGCCGGCTACCGGCGGCAAAGCCGCCCTTCGGCGGCTCCC
>DQUX01000200.1 GCA_015662065.1 Anaerolineales bacterium
CGCCCGCTCCTGGGGCCGCCGCGCCCCCAACGGGCACGGTCATCGCCCCCCTGCCCGGCGTGATCAAGTCCATCGCCGTGCGACCCGGTCAGCGGGTCAAGTTCGACGACGAACTCCTCGTCATCGAGGCGATGAAGATGGACAACATCATCCGCGCGCAACGGGCGGGCACTATCGAGACCATTCACGTGACCGAGGGCCGTCAGGTGGCCTACGGCGACCCCCTGTTAGAGTTCGCAGACTGAGGAGAAGGCCGTGGGCGTAATAGATCTGAGTGGGCTTCTAGGGGATCTCTTGACCATCACCTGGCAGCAGGGGGTGATGGTGACCGTAGGCGGCGTGTTGATGTACCTGGCCATCGCCAAGGAGTACGAGCCAACGCTTCTCCTGCCGATCGGCTTCGGCTGTGTCCTGAGCAACCTGCCCGTCTCGGCCTACATGCTGGGGCCGGAGGGGCTGTTTGGGGTGCTGAAACAGGCCGGGATCGAGACGGAACTGTTTCCCCTCCTGATCTTCCTGGGCGTGGGAGCGATGATGGATATGCGCCCGCTCCTCAGCCAGCCCATCTTCGTCCTGATGGGGGCGCTGGGTCACCTGGGGATTTTCGCCACCCTGGTCGTGGCGGTGATGCTGGGCTTCAACCTGGCCGAGGCGACGGCCATCGGGGTCATCGGCGCCATCGACGGGCCGACGGTCATTTACGTGGGGGCGAAGCTGGAGCACCTCTTCGAGACGCCGGGGCTGGCCGCGGCGGTGGCGGTGACCGCCTACTCTTACATGAGCCTGGTCCCCATCATCCAACCGCCGCTGATGCGGCTCTTCACCACCCGGCGGGAGCGGGCCATCCGTATGGAGTACACCCCCCGCCCGGTCTCCAAGACGGCGGTGATCCTCTTCCCCATTCTGGTGACGGCCCTGGCGGGCATCTTCCTGCCCCAGGCGGCCCCCCTCATCGCCACGTTGATGCTGGGTAATTTGATGAAAGAATCCGGCGTGGTGGAGGGGCTCAGCCGCACCGCCCAGGAGGCGATCACCAACACCGCCACCCTCTTTCTGGGCCTCACCATCGGCTCGACGATGCAGGGGGCGGATTTTCTGAACCTAGGCACCCTCAAGGTGCTGGCGCTGGGCCTGGTGGCCTTCGCGCTGGACACCATCGGCGGCATCATGTTCGGCAAGCTGGTCTGCCTGCTCTCGGGGCGGCGGATCAACCCGCTGGTGGGAGCCGCGGCGATCAGCGCCTTCCCGATGAGCGGCCGGCTGGCCCAGCAGGTCGCGCTGGAGGAGGACAACCAGAACTTCATCCTGATGCACGCATTGGGGGCCAACACCGCTGGGCAGGTGGCGTCGGTCATCGCCGCGGGGGTGCTGATGGCGCTGGTGTTCCCGCTCTTGGGACAGTAAATGTCACATGATGCTCTGCGGGGGTCTGTGACCCCCGAGTTGGGCTGAAAACGGTAGCTTTCAGATCGGCGGGTCACAGACCCGCCTAGAGCGAGTTTTCTCAACTACTGATTATGCTCTGCGGGGGTCTGTGACCCCCGAGTTGGGCTGAAAACGGTAGGCCGGAGACGCGGGTCACAGCCCCGCTTGGAGCCTTCAAGACGAGGGTTTTGTGTTCATATGACACTGTCAGGCTACCCGCCTCTCATTTCCGGCCGCACGGGGATGTTCACGGTGATGGTCGTCCCCTCGCCCGTCTTCGACTGAATCTCCAATATTCCCCCCAGCGTCCGCGCCCGTTCGTGCATACCGATGAGCCCCAGCCCCCCCGTGGCGACCAAGTTGCCGATCCTATCCGGGACAGTGAACCCACAGCCGTTATCACGAACGCTCAGCCGCACCTGCCCCGGGCAGAATGCCACCTGAACCGTCACCCGAGAGGCCCCAGAGTGTCGCCGGACGTTGCTCAGGGCCTCCTGGGCGATGCGGAACAGCACCAGCTCCACCTCAGGCAAGAGACGATGTCCCCCTCCCTCTACACGGAGCTCCGCTTCTATCCCATACCCCTCATCGAGATCGTCGACCAATCCCTCCAGCGCCGCCACCAGCCCCAGGTGATCCAGGACGGGGGGGCGCAAGTCCTGGACGAAACGACGGATCTCCCTCAGCGCCTGCCCCGCCAGATCCCGCAACTGGTCCAGGCTCCGCATAACCGGCTCCGGGAGCCGTCTGCGGGGGGAGGCCAGGGCCTCGAGGCGACGCGCGATCGCGATCAGCACCTGGATCGTCTCATCGTGGAGTTCCTGGGCAATGCGCTTGCGCTCGCCCTCCTGAGCCTGGACGATCTGCCGGGCATAGAAGCGCATATTCTCGTAGAGCCGCGCGTTCTCGATGGCGATGCCCGCCTGACGTCCCACGCTGACGAGCACCTCTACATCCCCCTCCGTAAACCTCCTCGTCCCGTTGAGGCTGCCGACGGCCAGCATGCCGAATATCTGATTGCCGCTCACGATGGGCACGGCCACGACGCTCGCGACATCGGCCTCAACGAAGGCGGGAACCGCCTTGGGATACGTCCGGTAGTCCTCGATGACGATAGGCCGGCCGGTCTCCAGCACTTCACCGGCCAGCCCCTCCCCCTCAGGCACTACCACTGCCGACAGCGCCGGGGGCAGATTGTGCAGATAGGGGTAACGGATGGTCTTGCTCTCCCGATCCAGCAGCGCGATGACGCCCGCATCGGCACCGATCAACTCCTCGGCGATTTGAAGCACCCGGGGCAGGATCCGCTCCAGCTCCAACTCGGAGGTGATCTTCTCTGCCACCTCGTTCAACCGCCGCTGGATGTGTAGCCGGCGCGCGACGTCCCGGTGCAGCCGGGCGTGCTCAATAGCCACGCCGATCTGATTGCCGATGACGGCGATAAGCTCCAGGTCCTCCGGAAGAAACCGGCACAACCGCCGGGTGGCCACGGCCAGCACGCCCCGAACCTCGCCTTTGGACTTCAGGGGAACGATAACCTGCGACCGCAGTCCCTCCCTTCTCACTGCCAGCCGTGTCAGCCGGGGGTCCTGGCACGAATCCTGCACCACCATCAACTCCCCCGATTGCGCCACCCGCCCGCAGAACCCCTCGCCCAACCGCAGCCGGTCCACCCCCGCCGCCGACTCCTCCGACAGACCACGATAGGCCACCAGGACCAACTCGTCGGTCTGTTGATCCAGGAAATAGATCAGGCCGGCCTCCAGCCCCATCATCTCCAGGACCTTGTCGAGGGCGTCGTTCAGGATCTGATCCAGATCCAAGGACCCGGTCACGATGCTGTTGATAGCGTTGATCGTCCGCAATCGGGAGAGAGCCTTCTGGCGCTGCGCCGTCTCCCGCTCCTGGGCCCCGATCATCCACGTCACGAGGTAGCCGACTATAGCGACGGCTGCCACCTCCGCGACCGCATCCATCGGATGGAGCGAAAGCCAGACGGCTCGGGGCAGCATAAGGAGGACAGCGACGATGAGGGTTACCGCTCCTCCCATCCGCCCCAGTACGAAGGCCGCGCCGGCGACCGGCAGGATGAAAAGAACGCGCTCCAATGTATGCCGGCTCAGGGGCACCGAAAAGAACAACGGGCGCGTCTGGGGGGTGAGATAGTGAAGAAGGGCGATGGCAACCAGCACCGCCCCGATCATCCAGAGAGAACGGCCCCCCGCTCTCCACCCCCATCGGCGCTGCAGGGAATCCGGGGGCGCTTCCACCCCCGTACCTTCTCCCCCATCACCGGCCCAACATGATCTCATAGCACATCCTCCAGGGTGATCCACCCCTTCCGGAGCGCATGCAGCACAGCTTCGGTCCGCGAACTGACGCCCAACTTGCCAAAGATATTGCTCAGATGGACCTGCACCGTGCGGACGCTGATGGCCAGCGCACCGGCGATCTCCCGATTCGTCATCCCCCGGGCGGCCAACCTCAGGACCTCCAGCTCCCGCCGGGTGAGTTCATTGAGGTCCCCCTCCCCCTGTCCCCCCGCCCGTTTGGCGAAGTAGTCGACCACCTTGCGCGCAATGGCCGGATGGAGCACCGACTCACCCACGTGCACGGCCCGGATCGCCTTGATAAGATCGTGTGTGGAGATGTCCTTCAGCAGATACCCCGCGGCCCCCGCTTCCAGGAGAGGGAAGACATACTGGTCGTTGCCGTACGCCGTGAGCACAAGCACGGCGATGGACGGGTTGGTCGCCTTGATCCGTCGGGTGGCCTCAATGCCGTTGAGCTTGGGCAGGGCTATGTCCATGACAACCACATCGGGCCGATGCACAGCGGCCAGCCCCACCGCCTCCTCCCCATCCCCCGCCTCCGCCACGACCCGCAGGTCCTTCTCCCGATCCAGCAGCTCCCTGGTGCCCTCCCGCACCAGAACGTGGTCCTCCACCAGCATCACCCTGATCTTGTCCACGTTATCCTCGACTCACTTTAGCGGTTCATCGATCATCTGGGCGGGGCAAAAAGAGGCAACATATCGACACCATTTCGAGCCGGCACTAGAGATGATCCCGACAGTGTCACATCAACACAAAACCCTCGCTTTGAAGGCTCCCAGCGGGTCCGCGACCCGCGCCTCTGGCCGAAAGCTACCATTTTCAGCCCAAGTCGGGGGTCACAGATCCCCTCAGAGCGCAATGTGACATAGTCAAATTATAAGCTATTCGCAGGTGCGGGACAAGCCCAACCGCCCGCTGAGGGACGGATTTACATAAGCAGATTCGCCTATTTTTTCTCTAGGCACAATCACCTACCCGGAGGCCGGGATAGGGGATTTGCCATTCATCCCACCTCTGGTATGATTGTGTCTGTGTTCCGCTCCTACCGTCTGCTGCTGGGGCTGATCCTGCTTTCCGCCAGCCTGCTCCTTATGGCCGCTTTCCTGGCCGGGCTGCCCGGGCTGGTCCGCGCGCTTCCAGGCCGCTATGCCTATTACCCGCCTGAACCCCTTCAGGCGTGGCGGTATGTGCCGCCCCCCAGCA
>DQUX01000211.1 GCA_015662065.1 Anaerolineales bacterium
GAAACGTGGGGTAGCACCCGGCTGGCGATCCATCCGATGGAGCTGAACGGTCGCCATGCCGAACTCCACTGCTTCGAGTGTCACATCCAGCCGCTGTTCCGGGACGTCTCCGGCTTCACGTGTCGGGATTGCCACACCGCCGCCCACGAGTTCGGGGCGGATCAGAACTGCGATGAGTGTCACTACGACGGCACAGCCTGGAGCGAGACCAAAGAGGGCGCGTTCGACCACACCACCATCTGGGACTACCACGTCGGCGCCCACAACCAGGTCTCTTGCCGGGGCTGCCACTTCGAGGACTATACCGCCATCCCGGCCGACTGCGGGGCCTGCCACCAACTCAACCCCAGCACCTGCAACGCCGAGCAGGCCTGCACCGACTGCCATCTCTCAGATACGGCGTGGTCAGACGTGCGGCAGTAGGGGACGGGAAGAGACGCAACAAGCAACAAGCAACACGCAACACGCAACACGCAACACGCAACACGTAACACGCAGTACGCATCACGATCAACCTATTTTGAAGGAGGTAGAAGAAAAATGCAGAAGAGGCTCACTCTCCTCAACCTGGTCGTCACGGTGATGCTGCTGGCCGGCCTGGTGCTGGCGGGCTGCAAGCCGTCGCCGACCCCCACCCCCACCGAGGCCCCCACAGAGGTGCTAACGGAGGAACCGACGGAGGAACCAACCGAGGAGCCCACCGAGGAGCCGACGGAGGAACCGACCGAGGAGCCCACCGAGGAGCCCACCGAGGAGCCGGTCGCCACACCCATCCTGGATGCCGCGGCGGCCTACTTCTCCGAGGGGATGAAGCTGACCACCGCCGAGGCGGTCTATGAGAACCTCAACGACGGCGATGCGTCCAACGACCCCCTCATCCTGGACATCCGCAAGCCGGAGGACTATGAGCAGGGCCACCTGCCCGGCGCGGTCCACATCGGCGCGGCGAACATCTTCGCCCCCGAGACCCTGGCCGCCCTGCCCACCGACCAGCAGATCGTCGTCTACTGCTACACCGGCCAGACCGCCGGACAGGTCACCGCCGCCCTCAACCTCCTCGGCTTCGACGCCTACTCCCTCAAGTTCGGCATGCCCTCCTGGGCCATCGTCTCCGGCCCCCGCTGGTCAGACGATA
Organism: Anaerolineales bacterium; assembly: GCA_015662065.1. Lineage (GTDB taxonomy): Bacteria > Chloroflexota > Anaerolineae > B4-G1 > DUEL01 > SZUA-1492. The sequence goes on from DQUX01000211.1 coordinate 1,136, forward strand.
TGAGCATGGCCTACCCGCTGGACACCGAGCCCTACGAGGCCACCGAGGTCTACGCTTTGCCGGACCCGCTGGGGGCGACGGTGGAGGAGGCAGCGGCGGCTTACTTTGGCGAGGGGATGAAGCTGATCACCGCCGAGGCGGTCTATGAGAACCTGAACGACGGCGACGACACCAACGACCCCTTCATCCTGAGCATCTGCAAGCCGGAGGACTATGAACAGGGCCACCTGCCCGGCGCCGTCAACATCGGCGCGGGGGCTCTCTTCTCCGAAGAGAACCTCTCCAAGCTGCCCGCCGACCGCCAGATCGTCGTCTACTGCTACACCGGCCAGACCGCCGGCCAGGTCACCGGCGCCCTCAACCTCCTCGGCTTCGACGCCTACTCCCTCAAGTTCGGCGTCGCCTCCTGGGCCATCCGCGAGGGCAGCCCCCGCTGGAACGACGACATGAGCATGGGCTACCCCGTGGACACCGAGGCCCACGAACTGCCCTAGCCCTCTTCCCCACCCCATTCCCCTCTTCTTCCCCCCATCGCAGGGGGAAGAAGAGGGGCCGGGGGAGGAGTCAGGGGGTTGAAGGAGGGTCTATGAGAAGGACAGAAACACTACTGATCCTGGGCGGGCTGCTGATCGGCCTGTTCCTGACCGGGTGCGCCGCGCCGCCCGAGATCACACCGGCCCCGCCCCCCCCAACCCCGGCGGCGGTCGTCGGCATCGCAGAAGGCGAAGAGGAGGTCCCCCCCGTCCAAGCCGCGGCCGCCCGCTTCCCTATGCCCCCTCTGGAGCTGGAACCGCTGACCGTCAACAGCGACAACTGCGTCGCCTGCCACACCGACCAGGAACAGCTCCAAGAGCTGGCCGTAGAGCCAGAGGAAGAGGAACACCTCTCCGAGGGGGAGGGCTGAGGGGGAGCGTTGCCTCCGTTGGAGGCATGGGAAAAGGTCTTCCTTGGCGACGAGGGATTCCTGGCGACCTACCACGCCAAGTTCGGCTGTATCGGTTGCCATGGCGGGACCTCCGACACCGACGATATGGAGGCGGCCCACGAGGGGATGGTGCGCGATCCCGATCCGGAGCAGATCTGCCAACTCTGCCATGGTGAGATCGCGCAGGCCCACGTTGATAGCCTCCACTACGACTTGGAAGGCTATCTCACCGTCCTGGCCGAACGGAGCGACGAGGCCCACTGGCCCCAACTCATGGAGGCGTACAACACCCATTGCACCAGTTGTCACGCCACCTGTGGTCAGTGCCATGTCAGCCGGCCCACCAGCGCGGGCGGCGGCTTCTTAGCCAGTCACAACGCCAAGCGAACCCCTCCGCCCTACCTCACCTGTACCGGCTGTCACGGCAGCCGCATCGAGGACGAGTATAAAGGGAAGAACGAACGGGAGGAAGGCGGTCACTACCCCGCCGATGTCCACTACAACCCCGGCGGGATGATCTGCGAGGACTGCCATACCGCCGACGAGATGCACGGCACGCTGGGCGACTTCAACCACCGGTACGACGGACCGGCCACGCCCTCCTGTACCCAGGCGGGGTGCCACGACGACGTGGCCCCCGGCGACGGGATCGAGCAGCACGACGAAGTGCACCTGGAACGGCTCCAGTGCCAGGTCTGTCACTCGGCGGAGTACAAGCACTGCTTCAACTGCCA
>DQUX01000212.1 GCA_015662065.1 Anaerolineales bacterium
GACCGCATCCACTGGACGAAGGCCGCCTTCAACCCCGTCTTCCGCGCCGGCGGCGGGCCCTTCCTCGAGCGCTGCTACACGCCCAGCCTCGTGCGAGACGCCGACGGTTCCCTGCTGCTCTACCGCTCGGGACGCGACGACTCCTCCTACCGCACCTTCGTCTCGCGCCTCAGGGCCCAGACCCTCGACTGGCAGGACCTGCTGGCCGCCGACCACCTGGGCCAGGGACTCGCCCCCCGGAGCGCCGTCCGGCGCGGCAGGGGTTCCGAGGCCGAACGGGACGCCGCCATCCCCAACCCGGCCCTGGGCGACGAGTGGTTCAACACCGACCTCTCCGGCGGCGGGAAGTGGGAGAAGTTCACCGGGACCGACTGGAAGAGGACCTGAGGGCTGTTCTTTTTCCCAGGTCTCCAGAACACCCGCCCCGGGCAAGGGACCGCGCAACCTCCGAGTTTGATGCTCGCCGTCCCTGGCTCGCACCCCTTCGGGGGCGGCCTGGCGGCCGTCCAAATCCGCTTTCCTGCGGATTTGTCCGCCGGTTGCGGCCCGATGTACATAACACATTGAAAACAAATGACTTATCTTCGGAGAAACCGGCGGAATCGCCTTGCTTTCTGTTCGGAAAGAAGCCTGTATGTGTGTGAACACGCGCCGGAACACCTTGCGGCGCAACGGCTTACAGAAGGCAAGGAGACGACGATGGACCTTCGGGAAATCAGTTTCGGAGTCGAGATCGAGACGGTCAAGCGCAGGCGCGAACGGGTGGCCCGGGCCATCCAGTCGGTGGTGGGCGGCAATGTGCGCCACGTGGGCAGCCCGGCCTGCTTCGATCCCTGGGAGGTCACCGACACCCAGGGGCGCGTCTGGAAGGTGGTGGCCGACGGTTCGCTCATCAACGTCCCCGGCCATCTGCGGGCCGAGGTGGTGAGCCCGGTCCTCGCCTACGAGGACATCCCCACCCTCCAGGAGGTCATCCGCGCGGTGCGCCGCTGCGGGGCCAAGGTGGACGAGAAGTGCGGCATCCACATCCACGTGGACGCCCGGCCATTCGACGGGCGGACCCTCGCCAACCTCGCCAAGATCATCTACAAGCAGGAGGCGCTCATCCTCACGGCGCTCGGGGTCAACGAGAACCGGCTCCGCAACTACAGCAAGCCGGTAAGCGACGAGCTCATCAGGAAGATCGAGCGCAGCCGCCCGCGGACCAAGGACCAGCTCAACCGCATCTGGTACGGCTACCACAACCGCCGGCCCCAGCACTTCGACTCGACCCGCTACTACGGGGTGAACCTGCACAACGTCTGGTACCGCGGGACCGTGGAGTTCCGCTGGTTCGAGGGCACGCTCCACGCGGGCAAGGTCAAGGCCTACATCCAGCTGGTCCTGGCCATCGCCGCCAAGGCCCTGAACGGCCGGGCGGCCTCCAGCCGCAAGCGGAGCCTCGACCCGCAGAGCGCCCGGTACGACTTCCGCGTTTTCCTCCTGCACCTCGGGCTCATCGGCGACGAGTTCAAGACAGCGCGCAAGCACCTGCTGGCGGCGCTGCCGGGCGACTCGGCCTTCAAGCGCGGCAGGCCGAAGCCCAAACCGAAGGACGAACCATCCGCCCCGAAGGACGGGACGCACGAGGAGGCCGGGCCACACAATTCGGCAGGACAGCCGAATTGGACGTGCCGAAGGCACGCCCGAAGGGCGCGAGCCATGGAAGGCGAGCGTCAAACCCGGTCTCCGGCGTTTTCGGGGGACGGCGCCGCGCCGCACGAAGGAGGTGAAGCATGAGGATACTGATCAGGAACACCACGCTGGAAGGCGAACCCATCGCGGGCGACGGCGAGGTGTTCGAGGGCAAGACCGTGCTCGACGTAGTCCATGCCATGAAGGGCGCGTCGCTCTTTTCCGACCACCGGGACGTCGAGAGCTACATCGACATGGTCCTGCGCAACGCCAAGATGCTGGCCGGCATCGAGCTGGCGGTCAAAGGGGAAACCATCGAGGAGAAGGCCGCGTCCTTCCTCGACGCCCTCGTGGCCGGCGGCCTGGCCGAGTTCCCGGACGACACCGCAAAGGAGGGAGACACGACATGCCGGCACGTGCCCGGGGTGCGCGTTCCGGCGGCGGTGCTGGAGGGCATCCTGGCGGTGCGCCGCTGCGGCCTCACCAACATGCTGGACCGGCCGGTGGTGGCGGACCTGGCGGAGAAGCTCGGCTTCCCCGA
>DQUX01000122.1 GCA_015662065.1 Anaerolineales bacterium
AGGCTTAAGGAGGTCCAGATGAGAGTATACATCGGAATTGACTGGAGCGAAAGGAAGCACGACGTTGTGTTTATCAACGAAGCGGTGGCGGCAGGTGTTGAGGCTGGCGGCGCAAGGGATCATCGCCGGGCGATCGCCGCTGGTGAACCAAATGGCGCGTGGGGTGGTGCGGGAAGGGAAGACGATTTGGCCTATGCCCCTATCTCCTCCTGGCGGGTATCCGCGCCGTCTTCACCACCGTCGCTACTCTGGCGTTTGCAGCACAACACCCCTTCCCCAGGGGAGGAGGAACTTATGGTAATCACCCCAACCCTCGGTTTGCCAACAGGGGGCCCTTGTGTTAGAATAGCCCCCGTTGTGGACTAACATTCTTCCGCTTTCCCGCCCCCGCTGAGATTTGGGTGAAGGAAGGCGCTTTCAGGCGGCCTTCGGGCCGCGTTTTGTTGCTGGTGGGCTTCCCCCACAACCTTGCTCGCGATGTGGAGGTTCTGATGGAAGAGCACAAGGCTGAAACCGACCGGGTTGAGGAGAACCTGGAGATCCCGGAGCCTGTCGAGGAGCCGGAGCCGGCAGAGGAAACAGCCGGAGAGACGGTCCCCCCTGGCCCGACCTTCCGCCAGCGGCTGGCGACCACCCTCGCTCCCCTCGGGGAGCGGCTGGAGGGTGGCCTGGCCCGCCTGCGAGACGGGTTGGCCAGCGGCAACTGGATCTACGGGGTCATCACTGCCCTGGTCGTCGTCGCGTTGATCCTGCCCCCCATCTCCCTCCCCCAGCGGCTGGGGCTGGTGGGTTACACCCGCCTCAATGCCGACAACCCATCCGTCAGCCACCCCGACGGCCTCACCGTCATTATCGGCCCTGGCGCGGAGGGCAACCTCCGCGTCGCGCTGGACTCGGTCCCGCAGGTGGAGTTCGCGGAGAGGGCCGCCGGACCCGACCTGCAGGCAGCCGCCGAGACGTTGCCCCCCGTCCTGCAGGCCAAGAGCCCCTACTACAAAATCCGCGTCGGCTCCCGCGCCGACGGGCCGGCCACGCTGGAGGTGGTCATCCCCAACGACGCCGAGCCCTGGGAGACTCTCGACCTCTATACCTGGACCGGCACGGCCTGGGAGTGGCTGGGGGGGAGCCTGGACCTGGAGCGGGAACTGCTGATGGCCCAGGTCGCCCACCTCCCCTCTTCGGTGGTGGTGATGCAGACCACCCCCGTCGTCCCGGCTGTCGGGACGGTGGCGACCACGGGGCCGGAGGGGCAGGCGGCGGAGGTTCTCACCCAGGTCCTGCTGCCCGGCCTCGTCCTGGGGACCGACGGCACGCTCCTGGGGGAAGCCCCGGCCCCGGTGGGCGGTATGGAATCGCTGTTGCTGCTGCGCAACTGGCAGGATGATCAACCTCTGAGCCCGGCGCTCCTGGCCGACGTGCTGGACGACCCCGACATCCAGCAGGCCCATATCGAGAACATCGTCGCGGCCGCCGCGGGCTACGCCGGCGCCACCCTGGACTATCGGGGGGTGGCTCCCGAGCAACGGGAGCCTTTCTCCGCCTTCGTCGTCGCGCTGGCGGAGGCGCTGCACAACCAAAACATCCGGCTGGAGGTGGCGGTGGGCGCCCCCACCCCGGCCGAGGCGGGATGGGAGACCGGCGGGTACGACTGGGCCGCTCTGGGCGCTGCCGCCGACGCGCTCTTGATCCCCTTCCCAGACGATCCCACCGCCTACGCCGAGGGCGGACAGGTGGCCGCCCTCCTGCGCTGGGCCGTCGGGCAGGTCAACCGGTACAAGCTGCGTGCCATGGTCTCCTCCCTCAGCGCCGACACAAGCGACGGGGGGGGGCGGCACGTGGGGCTGGAGGAGGCGCTGGCCCCCTTCGGTCGGATCGCCGCTCCAGCCGAGACGACCCTGGAGCCCGGCCAGGAGGTGGCCTTCACCCTCACCAGCCAGGTGACCAGCATCCTGCGCGACGAAGACGCCGGCACCTACGCCATCACCTACCAAGCGGGCGACGGGACCGCCCACACCGTCTGGCTGGGCACCCCCTCCTTCCTGGCCCGCAAGCTGGACTGGGCGCTCCGCTACCACCTGGGCGGGGTGGTAGTGACCGACCTGACCGCCGAGGGGAACCTGCCCGGCGTACTGGAGGCGGTGAACGGCTACCGGACCGCCGCCACTCTCACCCAGCCAGCCGAACTGGAGGTCGCTTGGCGGGTGGAGGGGCCGGGCGCGTCGGTTTCGGAACAGACGGTCGCCCTCACCCAGCCCGACTTCCGCTGGACGGCGCCGCCCGAGCCGGGCGACTACACCATCTCTGTGGCCATCGCCGGGGTGAGCCGGGGGTCCGTCCGGCTGACGGTGGCCGAGCCCACGCCGGAGCCTGCTCCCGAGCCGGAGCCGTTGACGGCGGAGGAGGCGGCCTGCCTGCAGGCCGCCTTCGAGGCCGACGTGACGGTGCCGGATGGAACCCACTTCGACAACGGCGAGGCTTTCGTCAAGACGTGGCGGCTGCGCAACAGCGGCACCTGCGATTGGCCCGAGGCCACCGTCCTGGCCTTCGTCAGCGGGTCCCGGATGGGAGGGCCTGAGAGCGTGCCGGTGGGCGCGGTGCCGGCCGGGGAGGCGGTGGAGATCAGCGTGGACCTGGTCGCCCCGGAGGAGTCCGGCAATTTCACCGGCAGGTGGATGCTGAAAGTGGGGGAGGCCACCATCCAGGGGGGCGAGGCCTGGGTGACCATACAGGCCGGGGAGGTGACGGCGGCCCCGCCGGCCCCGGGGGGCGGCGGCGGTTTCGAACTGGGTGGCCATATCCGAGACCTGAACTTCCCCTACGCCGATCTGATGCACTACGCCGGGATGAACTGGGCCAAGGTCCAGGTCCACTACGGGCAGGATGCCTCCGGCATCATCCAGGCCGCCCACGCCCGGGGGTTCAAGATCCAGCTGAGCGCCCTGGGCAGCGCCTCGATGGTCACCCAGCCGGGGTTTGAGCAAGGCTTCGCCAACTGGGTGGCGGGGTTGGCGGCCGCCGGAGCGGACGCCATCGAGGTCTGGAACGAGCCGAACATCGACCGGGAGTGGCAGATCGGCCACATCAGCCCGGCCGCCTATACCCAACTCCTCTGCACTGCCTACAACGCCATCAAAGCGGCCAACCCCAACGCGATCGTCATCAGCGCCGCGCCGGCCCCCACCGGCTACTTCGGCGGGTGCGGTCCCAACGGCTGTGACGATCAGCCCTGGATGGAAGGGCTGTACAACGCTGGTGCCGCTTCCTGTATGGACTACATCGGCGCCCATCACAACGCCGGCGCGACCTCGCCCTCGGCCCGGAGCGGCCACCCGGCCGATCAGAGCGGCCACCACTCCTGGTACTTCCTGCCTCAGACCGAGCTGTACTACAATATCTTTCGCGGTACCCGCCAGCTCTTCTACACCGAGATGGGGTATGCCTCCCAGGAGGGAGTGCCGACCTTCTCCGATATGTTCGCCTGGGCGCGGGGGAACGACAACAGCGAGCAGGCCGCCTGGCTGGCCGAGGCGGTCCAGTTGAGCATCAACACTGGGATGGTGCGCTGCATCATTGTCTGGAACATCGACTTCGTGCGGTATGGGTACGACCCTCAGGATGGATACGCCATCGTCCGGCCTGGCGGTTCCTGCCCCGCCTGCGACGCCCTGCACGCAGTCTTAGGAACGCGGTAGAGGCGCACCGCCGTGCGCCCCCACCCGGTTGTGGAGGTGAGCATGTCTGGTTTCTCGTTCGACCCCGATCGGCTCAGCGGGCGGCGACTGACCGTCGCCGTCGTCGTGTGGGTGCTGGTGCTCCTGCTGGGCGTCTTCTTCCTGTGGTGGGGGTTCTTCGCCAAGCCCGGCGAGATGAGCTCCCCCCCCACCGCCACTCCGACGGAGGCCGGCAACCTGGTCCCCCTGGCTGCTGAGACCCCCATCCCTCCGGCGGGCGCTACGCCGCAGGCCACGCTCTCCGTGGGAGAGGAGGTGTTCGGCTACGGCATCCAAACCCACGGCGTCGTGGGCGACCCGGAATACACAATGCAGCAGGTGGAGAACCTGGGCCTGGGCTGGGTCAAACAGCAGGTCCGCTGGGCGCACTTCGAGCCCAACCCGGGGCAGATGGACTGGAGCGGGTACGACGCGGTGATCGAGGCGGCCAACCGCCACGGCCTCCGGGTGATGCTCAGCGTGGTGGACGCCCCCGATTGGACCCATACTTCCTATACCGACAGCAACCCAGAGGGGGCACCCCCCGACGACCTCTCCCTCTTCGCCGACTTCCTGGGCCGGTTGGTGGACCGCTACCGGGGCCGCATCCACGCCATCGAGGTCTGGAACGAGGAGAACCTGGACCGGGAGTGGGACACCACCGAAGGGGTGAATGCCGAGCGGTACGTGGAGATGCTCCGGATGGCCTATCAGACCATCAAGAGTCGAGATCCGAACATCATCGTCATCAGCGGGGCGCTCTCCCCGGTGGGTGCCACCGCCACCGACCCCAACAATCCCTCCCGCATTATCTATATGGACGACTTCCAGTATTACCAGGAGATGATCGCCCATAACTTCCTGGATTACTGCGACTGCGTGGGGGTCCACCACAACGGCTACAACATCCCTCCCGACGTGGCCTACGACGAGCCCTATCAGGACGACACGGCCATCTTCCGGGGCTTCTGGGACAACCCTCACCCCAGTTGGTCATTCCGCAGCACCCTCTGGCGGTACTATGACGCCATCGGGGGGGCAAAGCCCCTCTGCGTGACGGAGTTCGGCTGGGCCTCTTCTGAGGGGTGGGAAACCTACCCGCCCGGATTCGAGTTCGCCCAGGATAACACCGAGGAAGAACAGGCGGCCTACATCATGCAGGCCTATCGGTTGATGCGGGAGTGGGGCTTCGTGCGGCTGGCCTTCCTCTGGAACCTGGACTTCGCCCAGAAGGACGGGATCGGCCCCACCGATCCCAACGCTCCCTACAGCATCCTGGATTTCACCGGGGCCGCCCGCCCGGCCTTTGAGGCGGTCGGGGCGATGGAGAAGCCTCAGGGGCAATGACCGATGGGTCAATGGCCGATGGGTCAATAATCAATGAGCCAATGAGCAGCGGGAGGGGGCAGGTGGGGGGGATCGGCCGTCGCTGGGGCTGGCTCGTCGGTGCGTGCGCCGTGGGAGGGCTGCTCGTCCTTCTGGCGTTCGGAGCCCAGGACCTGGGGTTTCTGCCCCCGCCAGCGCCCACCTCCACCCCGTTTCCCCCCACCCCTACCTCCTGGCCCCGCGCCCGCCTTCCCTCCCCCGACTACGGGATGCAGGCCTTTCTCTGGTGGCACTGGGACATCGCCGAGCGGGACCTCGGTCTTATCGAGGGCGCCGGCTTCACCTGGGTCAAGCAGAAGATCGCCTGGCAGGACCTGGAGGGGATCCAGAGGGGCCACTTCGACTGGCCCAAGAGCGACCGGATCGTCGAACGGGCGGGGGTCCACGGCCTGGACGTGCTCCTCCGGCTGGACGGGCTCCCCCCCCCGGACTGGGTAGAGCCGTCAACCGACCCCGCCTTTCCGGTGCGCCCGGAGGATTTCGCCCATTTCTGCGGGGCGGTGGCGGAACGGTACCGGGGGCGGGTGCGGGCCTACCAGGTCTGGAACGAGCCCAATCTCTCCCGGGAGTGGGACGGGGAGGTTCCCAACCCCGCCGGCTACGTCCAGTTGCTCCGGGCCTGCTACATCGCCATCAAGGAGGCCGATCCCGACGCGCTGGTCATCTCCGCCGGCCTGGCTCCCACCGGCACCGGCCCGCCGGAGGCAATGCCAGACACCGACTACGTGATCGCGATGTACGAGGCCGGCGCCGCCCCGTATTTCGACCTGCTGGGCGTCCACGCCGCCGGCTTCCGCGCCCCGCCGGAGGTCTCCCCCGAGGAGGCCGCCACCAATCCCGAGTACGGCCAACAGCGGTTCTTCTGCTTCCGCCACGTGGAGGATCTCCGCGAGATCATGGTCCGCTACGGCGACGCCGACAAACAGATCGCCATCCTGGAGATGGGCTGGACCAGCGACCCGCGCAACCCGGACTATGCCTGGTTCGCCATCACCGAGGAGCAGAAAGCGGACTATCTGGTGAGGGCTTTCCGGTACGCCCGGGAGCACTGGAGGCCCTGGATCGGGCCGATGTTCGTCCTCTCCATCGCCAATCCCTTCTGGACGCCGGAGGAGGAGCAGTACTGGTGGGCCATCACCTACCCGGACTGGCCCGAGACCCGCGTCCGTCCGGCCTACGAGGCGCTGGCGGCGATGGAGAAGTGAGGGACGTCGGGCGTCCAACGCCAAGCGTCAGATGACGTCCGACGTTTGGCGCTTCAAGGGTCATCGGGCAATGGCGCAGCGTTTCCCTCCCGGATGACCCGCAGCATCTCCTCGTGGATGAGGCCATTGGAGGCCACGATCTCGGCCCCCGATAGGCAGTTCGGGGTACCGGTGAAGTCGGTGGCCCGCCCGCCCGCCTCTCGCACCAGCAACACCCCCGCCGCCACGTCCCACGGCTTGAGGCGGATCTCCCAGAAGCCGCTGAACCGCCCGCAGGCCACGTAAGCCAGGTCGAGAGTGGCGGCTCCCGCCCGCCGCACCCCTAGCGAGCGGCGCAGGAAGTGATCCAGCCGCGCAGTGTTGTTGTCCGGCGCGGCGCGACGGTCGTAGGGAAAGCCGGTGGCCAGGAACGCCTCCGTCAGCCGCCCCACCCCCGAGACGTGGATGGGCTCCCCGTTCAGCGTCGCCCCACCCCCGGCGGTCGCGGCGAAGGTCTCCTCCCGCAGCGGGTCGTAGATCACCCCGACCACCGGCTCCCCGTCCGCCACCAGCGCCAGGGAGACGGCCACGTGGGGGAAGCCGTGGGCGAAGTTGTTGGTTCCGTCCAGCGGGTCCACCAGCCAGATGGGCGGTCCGGGGGCCTGCCAGAGCTCTCCCCCTCCCTCCTCCGCCAGGATGCGATGGTTGGGGAAGGCGGCCCGCAATCGCCCCAGGATCAGCGCTTCGGCGGCCATATCGGCCTCGGTGACGGGGTTGACCGCCCCCTTGAAGCCGATGTGGGAAAGCAGCGTGGGGGGAAAAGCCCGGCGCACGATGGCACCGGCGTCGTGGGCGATATCAACAGCGGTGGATAGAATATCGTCGTCCATTCTTCATCCCTCATCTCCCCATTTTTTGTGATTCTACCACGCCTTGCCCCATCCTGCCATCGCCGTTTGGCCTGTGCAATGGCTGATGGTATACTGAAGCCGGTAAAGGAGGTGCATTCTCGCTCTCTAGCTCCCGATCGGTTGCAGACCGGGCAGATCGGCGGGTCGCAGACCCGCCTAGAGCGAGGGGCAGCCGATGGTATACTGAAACCAAGAGAGGAGGCAGGTTGGAACGGCCGATTTGGTTTGTCCCGGGGCGTCCGACGTCGCCGGAGGGGCCACTGGCCCGTTACCGGCCGTTGGAGCCGGCGGGCGCGGCAGCGGAGTACGTCCGCCAACTGACCGATCCCGGCGACCTGGTGCTCGATCTCTTTTGCCAGGGGCCTGTCTTTCTGCGGGAGACGGTCCAGGCAGGGCGACGGGCGCTGGGGGTCAGCGTCAACCCCATCAGCCTGCTGGTGGCAGGGCTGGGGCTGGGGCAGATGCCCGATCCCGCCGCCCTCAACGCTGCCTTCACCCGCCTGGCCGACAGCCCCAAGGGGGAAGTCCCCCTCCGCCACCACCTGACCTCCCTCTACCAGACCCGCTGCCCGGTGTGCGAGGCGGAGGGAGCCGCCGAATGGTTTGCATGGGACCGGGAGGCCGGCTACCCCTACGCCAAGGCGGTCCGCTGCCCCCGTTGCGGCGAGACCCGGGAGGGGCCGACGAACGAGGCGGACATCGCGGCGGCCCGTCGGCTCCGGCCCCGGGGGCTGGCCTACCACTACGCCCTCAATCGGGTCGCTCCGGTGGGACACCCGGCCCGCGAACGGGCGGCCGAACTGGTGGAACTCTATACCACCCGCAACCTCTCCGCCCTGATGGACGTGGCGTTGAGGCTGGAGGGGCTAGATTTGGAGCGACCGGTGCGGGCTTCGTTGCAGGGGCTGCTGCTCTCCACCTTCGATCGAGGGAGCAGCCTGGATCCCCACGGGGAGGTGCGTCCCCGCCCGCGCGTCCTCCGCCCCCCCGCCCGCTTCCTGGAGCGGAACGTCTGGCTCCTGCTGGAGGAGGGGCTGGCCCGCCTGGTCGCCCGGCCGGACGGCGAAAACGTCTCTGCACCCCGCGCGCCGGGCCTCTCCGCCCTCCTGGGCGATCGCGCCCCCGCCTACGGGCTGGTCCCTTGCGCCGCGCGGGAGGTGGATGGGCTCCTGCCGCCTGGGAGCGTCTCCCTGATCCTGGCCGACCCCCCCCGCCCCGACGGGGTCTTCTGGGCTCTCTGCGCCCTCTGGGCGGGGTGGCTGTGGAATTCGCCCCTGGCCCACGCGATGCGGCCCTTCCTCCGCCGCCGTCGCTTCGATTGGGAGTGGCATCAGAGAGCCCTCCGGGCGGCGCTGACCGCCGCCGCCCCCCTGTTGACTCCCGGCGGCCACCTGGTGACCCTGTTTGTGGAGCCGGACGAGGGGCTGTTGGAGTCGGTCTGCCTGGCCAGCGCCGGCGCCGGGTACGAGCCGGCGGGCTGGGGGGCCAGCCCAGAGGTGGGCTGCCGCCTGGTCTGGCGGCGG
>DQUX01000377.1 GCA_015662065.1 Anaerolineales bacterium
ACACGGGGGGGCGGGGAGGCGGGGACGTGTAGGTGCGACGCACCCCTGACGAGGACGGCGCTGCACGTCCCGCATCCGAGGTGTGACGGGTACGAGAGCGGCGCGGCTTGAAAGTGCGTCGCACCGCCCCGCCCCCAATGCGAAACAGACCCGACGCGGAAGCGCAGAGGCAAAGAAGGAGGCCGACGAGAGCGACAAGGGAGAGGCCGTTGAGGAGGGAGTAGGCCCAGGAGGGCATCGGGACGTTGAGGCCGCCGAAGTTGCCCCAGTAGCCGGCCAGAAAGCTGTGCCGCTCTCGCCAGAGCTGGGCCAGGTCGGCCGGCACACCTCGCGTGCCCAGGATCTGGGTGAAGACGTTGAGGCCGGTCAGGTCACCGTAGAGCCGCAGGTTGCGCAGGTACCACCACCCGGCGATGAGGAGCATCGGCAGGGCGGCCGCCAGCCCGCCGAGGAGGAACTCCCGCCACGAGCGGCGCCCCCCCGCCCGCACCGTGACCACCACCGCCGTCACCACCGCCATCCCTAACGCGCTGGTCTTGGTGAGTGCCCCCAGCCCCAGCACCACGCCCAGGGCCAGGTAGCGGGCCAGGGCCTGCCGCGTCGTCCACTCCCGCTCCCCCGCCAGCCGCAGGAGCATCCAGAGCCCCAGCCCGCATAGGGGGACCATCAAGTTGTCGTTGTTCACCGCGCCGGAGATGAAGGCGAACATCGGCGTAAAGGCATGGACCGCCGCCGCCGCCAGGCCGACGGCCGGATCTCCCGGGACGACCTCTCGCGCGACGCGGTAGGTGAAATAGACCCCCGCCGCGCCCATCAGCACGGAGAGGAAGCGGACCAGGTGGACTGCCAGCACCGTCCCCCGCCAGGGGAAACTCTCCAGCGCCGGATTGTGAACCACCAGGTTGATGTTGCCATCGGGAGTGGCGACGCCGTTGTCGACGTGGGGGTTGAGATGACGCGCCACTTCCATATCCGATGTATCGATCCAGGACGTAAGCGCTGCGGCGATAGCGTAGTAGAGGGGCGGCTGGCTCCCCTCCTGCCGCCAGGGCCCCACGTTGTTCGGGTCCTGCACCGGCAGGTCCCAGTGGTCGGCGATGTACTTGACCATCGGGTAGTGCCACAGCTCGTCAGAGGCCTCGAAGGGAGGGACAACAACGCTGTACACGATTCCCAGCGCGACGAAAGCCGCCAGGATGATGGCCAGAGCAGTCTTCTCCGCGCGTTCGCTCGCCGGTTCCCCCATCTGCGTTCACCTGCGTCCTACTATCAGCCCGGCGCCAATCACCGCCAGCCACAGGCCTGAAAGCGCCCATCGCCACCAGGGGACCACGGGCCGCACCCGCACCGTCGCCAGCGCCACCCGGTCCTCCGGCATCCGCTCGCCTCCGGCGTCGAAGGCGGGGAGCCGCTCCACCGTCGCGGGGTCGTACATCCCTACGCTGAGGGTGTACTCCCCGCGAGGCGCATCCGGCGGAAGTTGGAGATCATAGGGGTCCTCGACCAGCTCGCCGACCGCCCATCCGCCCGTGGGCCGCCCGCCCCGCACCGGCGGGTTGTCCTGCTGAGCCGCCAGGGAGCCGTCCGCCCCCTGCAGATGGACAAACACCGTGTAGTCCCCCTCCACCGGAGCCTCCGCCCGCCAGTAGAGGGTCAACAGTAGCGGGTCGCCGGGGGCCACCTCCGCCTGCGCCAGCCGATACCCCACCAGCCGGATGGACTCCCCCAGTAGGGCGTTAACCCTATACGGGATGACCGGTGCCACGCCGGGCCGGTGGACCCAGGTGTAGGGGATGCCGCCAAAGGAGGCGACGAACTCCGGCTCGCGGAACCTGTAGGTCCGCTCCCACAGCGCGCCCCAGCGGGGGTACTCCCGCCCCCGCGTCGTGTACTGGACGCCGAATACCAGGTAGTCGACATCCTCCCCCACCTGGGAGATATCCAGCACCAGCGCGCGGACGTGCTGGGCCAGCATCTCGTTGGCCAGGAACTGGGTGCCGATGGTGAACCCCTCCGCGCCGGGGAGCCCGTCGAGATACTGGCCCGCCAGGTCCAGCCCCTCGCCGAAGTCAGCCGGGGGGAAAACATAGACCGCACCTCGTGCCCCCCCAAAAAGCACGTTGTAGTGGGTACCATAGTAGGGATAACGAGGGAGAACAAGAGCGGCCTGAAGCGCAACCAACCCGCCGATCAAGGCAAAATGCCTGGAACCGCGTGTCGAGATGCGGGACACCCACCATGACAGGCCATACCCAGCCAGCAGGTCCACGACCAGCAGGACCGGGAGCATATACCGTCCATCCTTCCACGCCCCGAGCGACATTTGGAGAAAATAGAACCCACCAAAGATCGCCAGCAACCCCACCGCCCGACGGTCTTGCTGGCGGCACAGCCCAGCCATCATCCCCACCAGCGCGAAGGGAAGCGTCAGGAAGGTTGAGCGATAAAGCAGTACGTCCAGATAAAAACGGGGACCAGGGTCGTATCGCCCCAACTGACCCCGGTAGAGGATGGGCTGATCGCGGGCCCCTCGGGCGTGGAGGAGGATCCCCCGGCGGAACACCACATCCAACGCCTGGCCTGGCTGTACCCACAGGACGGGCCACAGCGCCGCACAGACGACAGCGGCGATGAGGAGCCAGAGGAGAAGTTTCGAGATGGCGGATTGCAGATGAAGAATCATGGACTGGGAAGAGCGAATCACGTCCACCAGCAGGACCAGACCGAGGAAGGGGACGAGAAAGAGAGCGGATACCTTGGTGAGCAATGCCAGGCCGCCCAGAACCGCCGAGATGATCACGGACGACGGACGGCGCTCTTGAACGTAGCGCAGCATCCAGAGGGCAGAGAGGAGCATCAGCGTGGAGAGGAGGGCGTCCAGGTGGAGGACTTTGGAGTTGGCCAGGTAGAAGGGGTCGAGCGCCCACAGGAGCGCCCCCACCCAGGCGGTGCGCCGGTCGAAGAGGCGGCGCAGGAGGTGCCAACCCCACACGACCCCAAGAGAGACCAGCAGGGCCAGCGGCAGCACCCCCGCCATCACCCGGTCGGCGAAGGCGTACCCCTCCGCCTCCAGCGGCGCGGGTGGATCAAGGCCGAGGAGCGATTGCAGGCCATACCAGCCCCAAAGCGCTGCTCCCGAAAGCCACATCACCGTCACCCCGGGATGCTCAGAGAAGAGGGTGCCGGCCCAGTCCCCCTCCATCACCGCTTGGAAGAACTGGGCGGAGCGGAAGTACCACTGGAGGGGCCGGGAGACGGGGTAGACGGCGCGGGGGATGAAGGCCAGGAGGAAAAGAGCCACCAGCGCCCAACGCTCCCGGCGCCTAGCGTGCATCTGAACGCTCTCCCTACCGACCATCGTTTCGTACCTCGACGGGTCCCAGGACCAGATGGTCATCCTCGGATCCGACGGGCGGAATCCGCTCCATCGTGTCCAGGCGGTATAGGCCCACGTGGAAGGTGTACGCCGTCGGGCCTGCATCGGGTGGAAGCGTGAAAACGTGCACCTGGGCGAAGACGTCTCCTCCCTGCCAGTTCTCCACCGGGAAACTCAGTCCGTCGGCGATGCCCACCGGCGTGCCCTGGGCGTCTACGAGGTGCGCCATCACGGAGAGGGGAAAATCGGGTCGGTCGAGCACCTCCCAGTAAGTGCCCAGGGTCAACTTGTCGCCCCGATCCACCTCATACCCCAGGAAGCGGGCTACGTCGGCGAAGCGGGTACTCCCCCCAGACCCTCCTGTGAGGGGGGGAGGTGCGCTTGCGGCTCCCTCTCCCCGATAGACGGTCAATCCCAGACGATTGCCGGTCCGGCGGCCGTGGAAGACGATCTGGGCGTCGTCGCAGTAGGTGGATGCTACCGTCGGCCCATCAGTCTCGTCCGGGATGATGTACCAGCCGGGGGCCGTGCCGGCCGGATAGACCCAACTGGAGCGACAGTCGAAATAGACCAGGCGCAGGTCGGGGTTGCCCAGCGCGTCCCGGATTTGGTCGGCCTCCAGCGCCGGTACAGGAGCGTAACAGACGGCCGCCCATTGCCCCTCGGTGCGCTCTACCACATCGTAGATGAATATCGAGTATCCAACTTTGGCCGTCGGCTGGCGGCGGCGGAACCAATCGAAGATGTCTGGATCCTCCAGGAGTTGCAGATTGGACGCGCTGATGGCGTACACTCCCGACTGCGGATTAATCGGTCTGAAGTCCGTTGGCGCCGAAGGTGGTGGCATGGGTAGAGGATCGTACCTAATGCCGTACTGCTCCGGCCTGGCCGTTCCAAAGTAACTCAACCTGACGCGGTCAATCCCTCGCTCATCCAGGTACGCCTTCAGTCTTTTCAGATCTTGCCCCCAATCCAGGTTCGAATCCACGGCGTAGCGATAGCCCTGATCCGGCCCGCCGACCAGTTCGTTGAAGTAGGCCAGGTAGTAGGGATGGATACAGAGGCTCGATATGGCCATCCATAGAGCGATGAACAATGAACAATGAGCAATGAACGGCCACGGCGTAGTGGTCGAAGGGTAGACGCAGCGACTATCACGGCGAATGGGATTACCGGCAGTATATGGCGGTATCCGATGTTGATTCTGCTGACTATGCTGACGGCAAAGTAGAGCACCGGAAAAATGATCGTCACAGGAGGCCACACCGGCCGGCGCACGTGCCAGGTTGTCACGATGGCTATCGCCAGCAATATCAACAGGGACAGCGGCGTCTTGAGCAGAAACAGAAGCGGGAAGTAATACCACCAGCCCTCGTTGGAGAGTTGGCCCATAAAGAAAGCGTGGTGACCACGGGCCTGATGCTGCCACAGGCGTTGCAGGTTGTCCCAGTGGGCGGGCATTGGCACCCGGATGCCGATTGGTGTCCACACGCCTGCCTCGAAGCGATAGAGAGCCCACAGCACCAGGATTGCGATGCCCAAGATGACCGCGAATCCGACCAGTAGGGTGTACCGACCTAAAGGGCCGAGAGGCCCGGACGTGAATGTACGGGCTAAAAGAGCAAAGCCCTGACGGGCTACTCTAGCCCCCGAAGGGGGCTTGGCCCTTTCAGCCCGATGCTTGAGCATAGGACAGCCGGCGCTACGCCACACGCGCCACAGGAGCGCCAGCCCCAACGTCGGGAGCAGGATCAGCGCCGACAACTTGGCTCCCCACGCCAATCCCAACGTGAGCCCCGCCAGCAAGAGGCGTCCCCCGGTCGGCCGCTTTAGCCATCGGGAGAAAGCGTAGCACGCCGCGTATGTAAGGCAGGTAACTGGCAGGTCGGTGGTGACGAGACCGGAGTGGGCCAGGATGTTGGGGTCGAAGGTGATTATGAACAGCGCCGCCAGCCCTCCCCAGCGCCCAAACAATTCGCCGGCCCACCGGCATACCAGCGCCGATAGCACCATGCCCAACGCCAGAATAGCATAGCGGCCTAAGAACAACACCCGCTCCACCGGTCGCCCAGGTTCCCAGAGCAGATAGCGGACCACGTCAGTGCAGGAGGCACGCTTCCAGCCCTTCAGGTCGGCCGGCGAGGGGAGGTCCGGCTCCAGCGCCAGAAACGCACCGCTCAAGGCGTGGCTCAAAGGGGGATGGCCCTGTTGCAGGCGCAGGTCACCGGTTCGCCAGTACGCCACCGCCCGGGCTATGTGCACCGGCTCATCCATGGTGGGCGATTGGTCGCGGATGTTGACCAGCACCCGGCCCCAGAACAACAACAGCAGAGCAATAGACGTGAAACGTGAAACGTGAAACGTGATGCGTGATGCGTGATGCACGAACGAGCGGTGCACGCTGGTCTCCTCAGTCTCCTATCAGGCCGGTGAAGAACTCCGCTGTCCGGCGGGCGATCCGCTCCCAGGCGAACTCCGTCGCCAGCGCCGCCGCCCCCGCCTCCAACCGTG
>DQUX01000320.1 GCA_015662065.1 Anaerolineales bacterium
CGGAGGGGGAGGCGCGGATGGCGGAGATCATGGGGCGAGCGCCGGAGAAGCCCCCGCCGGCCGAGCCGGAGCCTGTGGCAGAGGAGCCGGTGCCGCCACCGATCGAGGCGGAGGTCGGGCCAGAGGCGGAGGTGGAAGTGCCGGAGTGGCTGATGGCGGCGGCTGCCCCCGAAGCGGTCGGTGCGCCGGAGGAGCCGGTCGTTCCTGGAGTGTCGGGGCCGCCAGCCGAGGCTCCGGAGCCTGAGGAACTGGCTCCACCGGAGGTCCCTCGCGCCGAAGTGCCCCCCGCCGAGCCGGAGGCTTTTGGCTGGACCGCGTTCGGCGTGGAGGCGGGTCCGCCGGAGCCAGCCCCACCCGAGGCGGCGCCGGAGGAGGGCTTTGGCTGGACCGAGTTTGAGGCGGAGGCTGCGCCGCCGGAGGAAGCGGCTCCGGTGATCGAGATCCCTCTCGAAGCGGCGGTGGCCCCCGAGTTGGCGGCCCCGCTGCCGGAGGCCCCGCCGGAGGAGATCGCGGTCCCGCCGGTGGAGGGGCCGCCGGAGCCGGCCCTGCCCCCGGTGGAGATCGCACCGCCGCCCGTCGAGGAGGTGCCCGTCGAGGTGGAAGTGCTGCCGGAGGGGGTGGCGGATCTGCGGGAGTATGTCCGCGCCCATCCACGGGACCATCAGGCGATGCTAGCCCTGGCCCGGGAGCTCTGGCAGGCGGGCCTCTATTCCGAGTCCTTGGAGGCCTACTCCCGCCTTCTGCGATCTGGCAAATGGGTGGAGGAGATCGTGGCGGATATGGAGGCCCACGTCGAGGAGCGCTCCTCCGATTCGGCGGTGCAGCGGGTTTTGGGAGATGCGTATATGCGGGCCGGACGGCTGGCGGAGGCGCTGGAGGTGTACCGGGAGGCGTTGGAGAGCCTGTAGGCCGTCGATGCGGGGGAGCGACGCGGGCGGGGAGATCCCCGCCCGTTTCTGTGGTGGGGGGCGGGTCGAAGAAATCACTGCACAGGGAGGAGACGTGGAACAGACACTGGTTATCATCAAGCCCGACGCCGTGCAGCGCGGTCTCATCGGCGAGATCGTCGGTCGCTTCGAGCGGAGGGGGCTCCGCATCGTGGCGATGAAGATGATGCGGATCACGCCTCAACTGGCCGAGCGGCACTACGCCGTCCATAAGGGGAAACCCTTCTACCCCGGCCTCATTCAGTACATCACCTCGGCACCGGTTGTGGTGATGGTGCTGGAGGGGAACCAGGCCATCGAGATAGTGCGCCGGACGATGGGGGCGACCAACCCCGCCGACGCCGTTCCCGGCACGATCCGGGCCGATCTTGGGCTGGAGGTGGGCCGCAACCTGGTCCACGGGTCGGACGGCCCGGACACGGCGGCCTTTGAGATTCCGCTTTTCTTCTCGGAGGAGGAGGTTCTCTCGTATACGCGGGATACGGACCATTGGATCTTTGAGTAGTTTGACAATGTCACATTACGCTCTGAGGGGGTCTGTGCCCCCCGACTTTGGGTGAAAGCGGTAGCCTTCGGGCGGAGACAAGGTAGCTGAGGCGGAGATACGGCGGGGGAGAACGGAGGTTGTCTCTCCCGCTGGTTTCGTGTAGTCGCCGTAAGGAGCACCGTGCTCCTCCTAAGCCACGGCCGCAGCGCATCCCTTTGCGACTTTTGGTGTTATCCCCTGTGAATTCCACGAGCAGCAGGAGGTTATCCGATGACCACCCGGCGAATTGCGGTCGTTACCGACAGCACGGCCTATCTCCCCCCTCAGGTGCGGGAGCGACTCGGCATCTCGGTGATCCCTCTGAACGTCCTCTGGGGGGAGGAGGTGTTGAAGGACGGGGTGGATATTGACCCACCGACCTTTTACCAGCGCTTGGGGTCCGATAAGGTTATGCCGACCACCTCGCAGCCATCGGCGGGGGAGTTCGTCGATTTCTTCCTTCAGGCGGCGGAGGATAGTAAGGCAGGTACAGTGGTCGGCGTGTTCATCTCCGCCGGTCTGAGCGGCACTGTGGCCTCCGCCGAGATGGCCAAGGAGATGTTACCCGACCTGCGGGTGGAGGTAGTGGACTCCCGCTCCACCTCGATGGGGCTGGGGTTCCAGGCGATGGCGGCGGCGGAGGCGGCCCTGGCCGGGGCCTCGCTGGAGGAGGTCGTAGAGGCGGCCCAACGGGTACAGTACCGGCTGCATGTGCTCTTTGTGGTGGACACGCTGGAGTTCTTGCACCGGGGTGGCCGCATCGGCGGGGCGCAGCGGTTCCTGGGGACTGCCCTGAGGGTCAAGCCGCTCCTGGAGCTGGAGGGGGGGAAGATCGAGGGGCTGGAGAAAGTCCGAACCAAGAGAAAGGCGGTGGCCCGGATGCTGGAGATCGCGCTGGAGCGGAAGGGCTCGGCTCCTGCGGTCCGCGCTGCGGTCGTCCACGCCGATGCTCCGGATGAATGCCTGGCGCTGAAGGAGAAGGTGGAAGCCATGTTGGGGCCGGAGGAGATGTATGTTTCGGAGGTCAGCCCGGTGATCGGCACGCACACAGGGCCGGGGACGCTGGGGGTGGCTTTCTACACCCGTTAGGGGCCTGGGCGGCTGGTCGGGCTTCCTCGGCAGGCACCCTCTCTCGCGCTGAGGGTGCCTGCCTGCTTTTTCGGGCCCATAAGAAAGCCACCCCCTTTAGCCCATTTGTCTCTTCTGTAACTGCTGCTATAATCCCCTTTGTATGGACGATCGCATCATTTCCCCTGGGCTGCGATCAGATGAGGTGCAACTGGATCGGGCGCTGCGCCCGCAGCGGCTGGCCGACCTGATCGGGCAGGGTCGGGTGCGGGCGAACCTCTCCATCCTGATCGAGGCGGCCTGTCAGCGAGGAGAGGCGCTGGACCACGTTCTCTTCTACGGCCCGCCGGGGCTGGGGAAGACGACGCTGGCCCACATCATCGCCCACGAGATGCAGGTGCCCCTGCGGGCCACCGCCGGGCCGGCCATCGAGCGGGCCGGGGACCTGGCGGCCATCCTCAGCAACCTGCGCGAGAAAGAGGTCCTCTTCATCGACGAGATCCACCGGCTGGGGCGGGCGGTGGAGGAGATCCTCTATCCGGCGATGGAGGATTTCACGTTGGACCTGGTGGTGGGCAAGGGGCCTAGCGCCCGCTCCATCCGCCTGAAACTCCCTCATTTCACCATCGTGGGGGCCACGACGCGGTTGGCGCTGCTCACCGCGCCCCTGCGCGCCCGCTTCGGGGCGGTCTTCCGGGTGGATTTCTACGACCGGGCGGCGCTGGAGGCGATCGTGCGGCGGGCGGCGAGGATGTTGGAGGTGGAGATCGACGAAGGGGGTGCGGCGGAGATCGCCCGGCGGGGACGAGGGACGCCGCGGGTGGCGCTGCGGCTCCTGAAGCGGGTGCGGGATTACGCCCAGGTCCGCTCCGACGGCCGCGTCACCCGGGAGGTAGCGCAGGAGGCGCTGACGCTTCTGGAGGTGGACGAGCTGGGGCTGGATGAGCTGGACCGACAGGTGCTCCATACCATCATCGAGAAGTTCGGCGGAGGGCCGGTGGGGCTGGAGACCATCGCGGCGGCGGTGAGCGAGGAATCGGATACGGTGATGGATGTGGTGGAGCCGTATCTGTTGCAGGTGGGCTTTCTGGAGCGGACCCCCCGGGGACGGGTGGCCACCGCGCGAGCGTATGAGCACCTGGGGATTCCGTACGACCGGGCGGAGCAACCAACGTTGTTCTGAGGTGGCTATGGAAGGCATGGAGCTGGTGGGCAAGATGCTGATCTTCGGTGGGCTGACGATGACGGTTGTCGGAGGACTCCTGTGGCTCCTGGCCCGGCTGCCGGGCCTGGGGGACCTCCCCGGCACCATCCGCATCGAGCGGCCGGGCTTCACCTGCATCGTCCCGGTTCTGGCTTCTATTGTCCTCAGCATCCTGCTGACGGTCGTGCTGAACGTGATCGTTCGGCTCCTGAACCGATAGGGGTGCGAGGGAAGAGCATCGCTGGGTTGAAGACCTCCGAGTTTGATTACGATCTCCCGCCGGAACTGATCGCCCAGACCCCCGTCGAGCCGAGGGACAGCTCGCGGTTGATGGCGGTGGATCGCTCGACCGGGGAGCTGATCCATCGTCGGTTTCGGGACCTACCCCAGTTCCTCCGGCCCGGCGATCTCCTCATCTACAATGAGAGCCGGGTCATCCCGGCGCGGATCTTTGCCCGCAAACCCACCGGCGGGCGGGTGGAGATCCTCCTGCTGCGCCCCCGGTCGGAGGAGGTGTGGGAAGTCCTGGTGAGGGGGCGGCGGGTGGGAGCCGGCCTTCGCCTGGAGGTCCTGGACGGACCGGGCGGGGAACCGGTGGGGGCGCGGGCGGAGGTGCTGGAAGCGGGGGAGCGAGGATGGCGGCTGCTGGCTTTTGACCGGCCGGCGTTGGTCCTGGCCGAGGCGGTGGGCCAGACGCCGCTCCCGCCCTATATCCACCAGCCCCTGCGCGATCCCGAGCGGTACCAGACGGTCTACGCCCGTACGCCGGGGTCGGCGGCAGCCCCAACCGCCGGGCTCCACTTCACCCCGGATCTCCTGATGCGCCTGCGGGATATGGGGGTGCGGTCGGCCTTCGTCACCCTCCACGTGGGGCTGGATACCTTCCAGCCCGTGAGCGAGGACCGGGTGGAGGATCACCGGATGCACTCCGAGGTCTGCCGGCTTACGCCGGAGGTGGCTGCCCAGATCAACCAGGCCAAGCTGGAGGGCCACCGGGTGATCGCCGTCGGGACCACCGCCGTGCGGGTGCTGGAGGCGGCGGCATCCCGGGCCTCAGGGGGCGGGGCGGACGCCGAGGTCTGTCCGTGGCGGGCTGTGGCGGCCTTTGAGGGGGAGACGGACCTCTTTATCTATCCCGGTTTTCGTTTTCGGGCTGTGGATGGAATGATCACCAATTTCCACCTGCCCCGCTCGACGCTCCTGATGTTGGTGGCCGCCTTCTGCGGGAAGGACCTGCTGGACCGGGCCTACGCGGAGGCGATTCGGCTTCGCTACCGGTTTTACAGCTTTGGGGATGCGATGCTGATCCTTTAACAGGACGCAGATTCTCGCAGGCTTCGCACGCAGGTTCTGGCATCTCCACGGCGAGATCCGGCCGTCGTTTTAGGCCAGAGGCCGCTGGTAGAGGCGATGCCGCTTGTACAGCTTGACCCCCAGCGCTTCCAATTCCCGTATCATTCGGGTGTTGGTCTCCTGGACTTGCACCAGGTCGGCGTACTGATACTGGGGCCGTTGGATCAGGGTGCGGTACATCTCCGCGTATAGCAGCGCGTTGCCGCCCAGGCCGCGGTGCCGTTCCAGGATGGCCACGCCGTTGAAGTTGAGCCGGGGCGTGCGCTTGAACTCACGCCAGAGATGATACCAGCCCGTCGGCCATAGCCGCCCTCGGCAGCGCTGGATCCCGGCCGAGATGTCTGGGTAGGCCAGCACGAAACCGACGATCTCGTCCTCTTTCATCAGCACCTTGATGAGGGTGGGGTCGGCGACAGCGAGGACGCGATCGCCGAACACCTTTGCCTCTGCCTCGGTTATGGGCACGAACCCCTGCACCTCGACGAAGGCATCGTTGTAGATGGCGGCCACGCGGGGGATCATCCCCCGCAGTTCGGCCTTGGTGCGGAAGCTCACGGTGCGGAACCCCCGCCGCTGTTTGACCTTCTCCGCGACCCGGAGGAATCGCTGGGGGATGCTGATCTGCCGATCTATGTAAGCGGAGATGAAGTCGAGCTGCTTTTCGAAGCCTGCGTCCTTCAGCAGTTGGTCGTAGTGGGGGGGATTGTAGGCGATGCCCAGGGCGGGGCGGTGCTGGAAGCCTTCCACCAGCAATCCCTGTCCGTCGCCGGCGGCGAACCCCTTGGGCCCCCACATCCGGTCCAGCCCCCGCCGGCGTGCCCAGTCGAAGGCGGCATCGAAGAGGGCCCGGGAGACGGAGCGGTCGTCTACGGCCTCGAAATGGTAGAAAAAGGCGGTGCGCTCACCGTGGTACTCGTTGTAGCGGCTGTTATCAAGGACGGCGATCCGCCCCACCACCTCGGCTCCCTCCAGGGCCAGGAAAAAGGCGGCCTCGGAGTGGGCGTAGAAGGGGTGGCGGCGCGGGTCGATCTGGGTGCGTACCTCGCTGACGAAGGGGGGAACCCACAGGGGGTTGTCCCGGTAGAGCCGGAAGGGGAACTCGATGTAACGGCGCACGTCGCGCCGGTCGGTGGGGTCCAGACGGTGGATGTGCATCCTGCGACTCCTTATTCGGGTTGTCGATGGGGTTCGTACGGCCTGGTGGCGGCCACGTGGCGCACGATCTCGGCGAACAGGGCCGGGACCCGTCCCCGGCGGCTAGCCCCCAGGCCGTCGACGTTGGGGGCCGAGAGCAGGGCGCGGGCCTGCTGCTTGGATGCCTTCCGCTTCGTAACGGTTGAGCCATCCGTATACCGTGTCCGGCTTGCGCCGCTTCAATAAGCCAGAGCGGGCCACCGCCGCCGGGCTCTCCCCGTCGGCGATCTTAAGGATAGCCGCCGCCCGTTCCCGCAGGTAGGGCTTGTCGGCATGGTCGCGTAGGTCTTCGAGCTCAGCCCGTTGCTGCGCCGTCAATTCGAGTGTCCGTCGGTACACAGTAGTCTCCCTCCAGATGGTTCAGAGGCTATTATTATACCACTACCTGTTTAATTTGTTAAGTTGCAAAAGACGCTACTACGA
>DQUX01000358.1 GCA_015662065.1 Anaerolineales bacterium
ACTGGTGGAGGCGGGGGTGCGGCTGGCGCGGGAGCGGGGCTGCGCGATGCTGACCACCCAGCCGGAGCGGCCCGCCGAGCCCTTCTACCAACGGGTGAGGTTCGAGCCGTGGCTGTGGCTACGGGAGTGGCAGGCTCCGGCTCGGAAAGAGCCTCTGGCCGAGGAGTCGGTTCCGGCTTACCAGGCCGTCTACCCGGTCGAGGAGGGGGTAGTGCTCCGGGCAGGCCGCTACCAGTGTGGTCGCCAGGCCTGGGACGACCTGCCCTTCCACCTGGCATTGGCGGAGCACCGGAGACTGCGGTGGGGCCGCTGGCGGATGGAGCTGTCCGGCGGTGGGACGGCCTGGCTGGGGCTGCACGCCCAGCCGCTGGAGCCCTCCCAGGCGGATGGCTTCGCCTGGTCGCCGCCGGGCGCGGAACTGGGGCCAGCGATCGCAGCGCTGCGGACGTTGGCGCACCGGTTGGGGTTCGCCTACGTGGACCTGCTGCTGGAGGAGCCGGAGGGAGGCGAGCTTGCCACCGCGCGTGGGTTCGAGCACCAGGCGGACCTTACCCTGTGGCGGCGGACCATCGTGCCGTAGTAGGGGTGACCCTCTGTGGTCTCCCGTGGAGATTTCGCCCGGTGCAGCGAGGCGCGGCCTGGCGCAAGCCGATGGATGAGGAGGGAAGTGATGACACAACTGATCCGTGAGATCCGGGCGTCCTACGCCTTCGTAGAACGGAACTTCAACCTGGTCCGGCGGTACTGGGGATGGGAGCTGGTCTGGCTGGCCTACTCCATCGCTTCCACTCTCTCCATCACCTACATCGGCGCCGGGATGGAGGCCATCTCCGGGGTGGCGGTGGACACCGACTACCTGATCCTCTATCTGCTCATCGGCACCATGGTCTGGCGGTTCCTGGCCATCGTCTTCGACAACATCAGCGAGATGATCGCCTGGGAGCGGTGGGAGGATACCATCGAGTACACCTTTATGGCCCCCATCACCCGCTTCACCCATATGATGGGCCAGACCGTCTTCTCGATCCTTTATAGCTTCATCTTCACCGCCGTCATTCTGGGGGTGGTGGCCCTCTTCTTCCAGCTCGACCTGAGCGAGGCCAACCTGTGGGGGGCGACGGTGATGCTGCTGGCCGGGAGTCTCTCCTTCATCGGCCTGGGCATCGTCGCTTCGGTGTTGCCGCTCCTCTTCCCGGAGCGGGGGGCGCAGATGACCCACGTCATCCAGGCCGTCTTCCTGCTCATCTCGGGGGTCTACTACCCCATCCAGGTCCTCCCGGCCTGGATGCAGCCGCTGGCGCGGGTCTCTCCGGCGACCTTCGTGCTGGAGGGGATGCGGGCGACCATCCTGGAGGGGGCCTCAACCCACACTCTGTGGCCCTACCTCTGGCCGCTGCTGGTGGCGGGGGTGGCTGCCATCCCTCTGGGGCTGTGGATCTTCCGCCTGGGGGAGCGGTACGCCAAGCGGACCGGAAAGTTGAAGCGGAACGGGTAGGCTGTGGGACGGGCTCCCAGCCCGTCCCGCGCTTGCCCTTTTCCACCGCTGAGGTATGATTAGGCTACTGATAATAGAATTTGTATGGACAGACCAACGCTGATTCTGGACGCCGATGATACCCTCTGGGAGAACAACATCTTCTACGGGGAAGCGACCGACGCCTTCGTCGAACGGATGGCCCGTGAGGGGTTTGACCCCGTTGAGGCCCGGGATACCTTCGGTCGGGTGGAGTGGGGGCGGGTGCCACTGGTAGGATACGCGGTTCAGGAGTTCAACCAGCAGGACAAGGTAGACCGCTCCGGCCTGGCCCCCTACTTCGAGGCGGTCCACGTGGTGCCGGAGAAGGGGCCGGAGGTGCTGCGGGACTTGATAGCCCGCTATGGCCTGGAACCCCGAAGGACCTGGATGGTGGGCAGCAGCCCCCGCCCCGATATCAACCCGGCCCTGGCGGTGGGGGTCGGCGCGGTCTACATCCCCTACGCGGTGCCGTGGGCCTACGAGGAGGCCCCCATCGCCGACCCCGACCG
Organism: Anaerolineales bacterium; assembly: GCA_015662065.1. Lineage (GTDB taxonomy): Bacteria > Chloroflexota > Anaerolineae > B4-G1 > DUEL01 > SZUA-1492. The sequence goes on from DQUX01000358.1 coordinate 2,026, forward strand.
GGTGATCACCCTGCAGTGCTTCCCCGACCTGCTCGACCTTTTCCCTGAGCCGGAGGAGGCCGAATGATCCGAACCCTCATCGTCGACTGGGGTGGTGTGCTGATGCGCACGGTGGACATCCGCCCCCGGATGGCCTGGGAGCGACGGCTGGGGCTACCGCCTGGCGATCTGGCGGATCTGTTCTTCCGGGGGAGGGCCTGGGAGCGGGCGCTGCGCGGAGAGGCGACCCTGGATGACGTCTGGACGGAGGTGGCCCATCACTTGGAGCTGAGCGAGGGAGAGACCGCCGCCCTCAGCCAGGACTTCTGGGCCGGCGACCGGCTGGATCAGGACTTGGTGGCGCTGATCCGCGACCTGCGTAGACAGGGCCTGCGCACGGCGCTTCTGAGCAATCACACATCCCACCTGCCGGGTGTGCTGGCCGACCTGGGGCTGGACGATCTGTTCGACGTGGAGGTGGTCTCCGCCCTGGAGGGGGCGACGAAGCCGGATCCCCTCATCTACCGGCGGACGCTGGAGCGGCTGGAAACGCCGCCCCCTGAGGCGGTCTTCGTGGACGACCAGTGGGCCAACGTGGAGGCGGCCCGCCGACTGGGGATGGTCGGCCTCCGCTTTCAGGGCATCGCTCACCTGCGACGGAAGCTGGCGGCGGCCGGCCTCCCCGTGGAAACCCCCTCCCCGGATCCCGTGCCCGGCATCCGTGCCGTCATCTTCGACTGGGGCGGGGTCTTCGCCCCCCTGACCTTTTTCAAGCACACACGGGAGTGGGAGGAGCGGCTGGGCCTGGTTGAGGGAACCCTGAACCAAGTCCTCTGGGGAAGGAAGTGGAAGCAACTGGAGATCGGCGCCATCTCGCCGGAGGCGTTCGATGAACATGTGGCCCAGGGCCTGGGCCTGCCGGACCGGGAGGCGGTCCATCAGTTCTACCGGGCGTACTACGCCGACGACCACCTGGACCACCGGGTCCTGGACGCGGCGCAGGCGCTGCGAGGCCGCTACCGGGTAGCGCTGCTGACCAACGCCTTTCCCGATCACGCCAGGCTGGTGCAGGAGCGGTATGGCTTTGACCCTCGGGCCGAGTTCGATCTGTACGTCAACTCCGCCGAGGTGGGGCTGGCGAAACCGGACCCGGCCATCTACCGGTTGGTCCTGGATCGGCTGGGAATAGCGCCGGGCGAGGCGGTCTTCCTGGACGATATGGTTCGGAACACCGACGCAGCCGGGGCGCTGGGGATCCACGCCATCGTCTTCACCGACGCCGAGGCCGGTCTGAAAGACCTGGCTGCGCTGTTGGGCCATCCGATCCCGTAGCATCTCGGAGTCCCTGAACTCGCCGGCAGTATCAAACTGAGGCGCCCCCCCGACTCCGAGCGCTGTTGCTCAGGCTGAGAAGGTGCGGTATAATCACCCAGGAGACCACAGGGACCTCCTGCCCCTTGCCTCATCCCTTCTGTGAGGAGCAATCGTGAGCCGGTCGGAGTTGGAGCCACCCTTCCCGGGCCAACAGCAGATCGCCCGTCTGCGGGAGGAGCTGACCACTATGGTCCGCCTCCTGGCCCGGCATCACGCCGGGCCTGCTGCCTCCCTGGCCGTGAGTCTGGCCCCCCAACTTCAGACCCTCCAGCAGATCCTCAACCGCCTGGAGCAGGACCTGACCGCTCAGGCCGACGAGCGGGCCCAGATGGCCGCCCTGGCGGAGGTGGCCCGGGCGATCAACTCCTCCCTCGACCTGAGCGAGGTCCTCAACCGGGTGATGGATGAGATCATCCGTCTCACCGGGGCGGAGCGGGCCTTCCTGATGCTGATAGACCCCGAGACCGGCGAGCTGGAGTTCCGCACCGCGCGGAATATGGACCAGGAGACCATCGCCGATTCCGCCTTCGAGATCAGCCGCAGCGTGGTCTACCGGGTGGCCCAGGAGGGGGAGCCGGTGGTCACCACCGACGCCCAACTGGACCCCCGTTTCAAGGGGAAGGAGAGCATCGTCAGCTACAGCCTCCGCTCCATCCTCTGCGTCCCACTACGGGCGCGGGACCGGGTCACCGGGGTCATCTACGCCGACAACCGCATCCGCACCGGCATCTTCGGCGACCGGGATCGGGACCTGCTGGCCGCCTTCGCCGATCAGGCCGCCATCGCCATCGAGAACGCCCGTCTCTTCGAGAGCGTCACCGCCGCCAAGGCGCTGATGGACAACATCTTCGCCTCCATCGCCAGTGGCGTCGTCACCACCGACGAGGAGGACCGGATCACCCTGGTCAACCGGGCTGCGGAGGGCATCCTGGGCATCGCCGCCGGTCAGGCCGAGGGCCGGCCCTACACCGAGGCTTTCCCCACCCTCCGCCCGTTCCTGGAGCCGCTGATGGAACGGGTTCAGCGGGAGGACCGTACGATCGTGGCCGAGGAGGTGGAGCCGGAGTTGCCCGGCCGGGGACGGGTCAACCTGAGCCTCAGCCTCTCCCCCCTCAGGGATCCCGAGCACGAGCGGTCGGGGGTGGCCCTGGTGTTGGAGGACCTGACGGAACGGCGACGGCTGGAGGCCCAGGAGCGGTTCATCCGCGAGACCTTCCAGCGCTACGTCTGCCCGGCGGTGGTCCAGCGACTGCTGGAGGACCCCGGCAGCCTGAAGCTGGGGGGGCATCGGCAGGAGGTTACCATCCTCTTTGCCGACATCCGGGGCTTCACCGCCTTCAGCGAGCACCGCGACCCCGAGGATCTGGTGGAGGTGCTTAACTGCTACCTCTCCCTCGGCGCGGACGCGGTGTTGGCGGAGGAGGGCACGCTGGATAAGTTCATCGGGGATGCGGTGATGGCGATCTTCAACGCTCCCCTGCCCCAGCCGGATCACACCCTGCGGGCCGTGCGGGCGGCGCTCCGGATGCAGGAGGCGGTCCGTCAGTACCACGGTGAGGTCCCGTCCGCCAACCGGCTGGCCTACGGCGTGGGCGTCGCCGTGGGGGAGGCGGTGGTCGGCAACATCGGCACCGCCCAGCAGTTGAACTACACCGCCATCGGGGCCAGCGTCAACCTGGCCAAACGACTGCAGGAGAACGCCGCCGCCGGACAAATCCTGCTCAACCAGGAGGCTTGCGAGCGGGTGAGGGGAGAGGTGGAGGTCCGGCCGCTATCCCCAATGGAGATGAAGGGGCTCAGCGCGCCGATCCAGGTCTACGAGCTCCTGGGGCTGAGGAATCAGGCTTCCTCCTGAGCTTCGCGCTATGTCCGACGTCATCGCCTATGTCCTCGCCACCCTCTACGCGCTGGTCACCCTATGGCTGACGGTCTACGGGCTGAACAGTTGGATCCTAGCGGTGCTCTATTGGCGGAACGGCCGCCGGTCCCATCCTGTTCCCCCTATCCCCCGCCACCGCCTGCCGACGGTGACCGTCCAGCTCCCCGTCTACAACGAGAAGCACGTGGTGGAGCGGCTGATGGACGCCGTCGCCCGGCTGGACTACCCGCGCGACCGGCTCCAAATCCAGGTGCTGGACGACTCCACCGACGAGACCTCCCGGCTGGTCGCGGCCCGCGTCGCCCTCCACCGGGAGCGCGGGCTGGATATCCAGGTCCTGCACCGGTCCCATCGGGAGGGGTTCAAGGGAGGGGCGTTGGCCTGGGGGCTGACCCACGCCCGGGGGGAGTTGGTCGCCGTCTTCGACGCCGACTTCGTCCCCCGGTCCGATTTCCTCCTGCACACCGTGCCTCATTTCCTGACCGACCCCCGCCTGGGAATGGTGCAGGCTCGCTGGTCCCACCTCAACGCCGATTACTCCCTTCTCACCCGGATCCAGGCCCTGGCGCTGGACGGCCACTTCGTCGTCGAACAGACCGCCCGCAATCGTTCGGGCCTGCCGATGCACTTCAACGGCACGGCGGGGGTCTGGCGGCGGGCCTGCATCGAGGCCAGCGGCGGCTGGCAGACGGACACCGTCTGCGAGGACCTGGACCTGAGTTACCGGGCACAACTGGCGGGGTGGCGGTGCCTTTACTTGCCCGAGGTGGAGGGGCCGGCGGAGCTGCCGCCGCAGATCCTGGCCTTCAAGCGGCAACAGGCCCGCTGGGCCCAGGGCTCGATCCAGTGCCTGCGCAAACTGGCCCGGCCGCTGGCGCGCAGCCGGAGGCTCAGCCCCGTGCAGAAGCTGATGGGGCTGATCCACCTGAGCGGGTATCTGGCCCATCCGTTGATGATCCTGCTGCTGCTGATCGCCCTCCCCCTCCTCTTCCACCCCCACCTGATGCGGGGGCCGCTGAACCTCCTGGGACCGGTCTGTCTGGGGCCCTTCCTGGTCTACGCCACCAGCCAATGGGCGCTGTACCCCGATTGGAAGCGGCGGCTGTTGACCTTCCCGCTGCTGGTGCTGGTGGGGACCGGCATCGCCTGGAACAACAGCCTGGCCGCCTGGCGGGGGCTGACTCGCTGGGGAGGGGTTTTTGCCCGTACGCCCAAGTTCCACCTGGAGGGGCGAGGGGGGGAGTGGGCGCACAGCCGGTACCGGTTGGGGGACGACCGGGCGGTGGCGGGGGAGGTGGCGCTGGCCCTATACGCGCTGGTGGCGGCGGGGGTGGCCTGGGCCACGGGGAACACCGACTCCATCCCCTTCTTGCTCCTCTATGGGGCCGCCTTCGGTCTGGTAGCGGGGCTGAGCCTGGCGGAGATGATCGGGCCGCGGAGGCGCGGCCTGCCGGTGGGTCGTCGGTCCACGCGCCTCTACAAACTTTGACATCCCCCGTCCCCTGTGGTACACTCCCCTTGCCGAAATCTGCAACGAGCAACCATCTTCCGGCAACTGGATGGAGGTGAGTTCATGTCTCGGGTTGTTCATCCCCCGAAGGGCACGGAACTCCACTGTAAGAACTGGCTCATCGAAGCCCCCTACCGAATGATCCAGCACAACCTGGACCCCGACGTGGCCGGTGATCCGGATAACCTCATCGTCTATGGCGGGCGGGGGAAGGCGGCCCGTAGCTGGGCGTGCTTCGACGCCATCCTGGAAGCGCTGCGAAATCTGGAGCCAGACGAAACCCTCCTGGTCCAATCCGGCAAGCCGGTAGGGGTCTTCCGCACGCACCCCGACGCCCCCCGCGTCATCATCGCCAACTCCAACATCGTCCCTGCCTGGGCTACCCAGGAGAACTTCGACAAGTGGGAGCGGGAGGGGCTCATCATGTACGGCCAGATGACCGCCGGCTCCTGGATCTACATCGGCACCCAGGGCATCCTCCAGGGGACCTATGAGACCCTGGCCGCTGCCGCTGAGAAACACTTCGGCGGGGGGGCTTCCCTCAAGGGGAAGTTCGTCCTCACCGCCGGCCTGGGGGAGATGGGCGGGGCCCAGCCCCTGGCCATCACGATGAACGAGGGGGTGGGCCTCATCGTGGAGGTGGACCCCCATCGGGCGCAGCGGCGGCTGGACACCGCCTACCTGGACGTGGTGGTGGAGGACCTGGGTCAGGCGCTGGCGATGGTGGAGGAGCACAAGCGGCGCGGAGAGGCCATCTCCATCGGTCTGATCGGTAACGCTGCCGATGTCTACCCCGAACTGGTCCGTCGGGGGATCATCCCCGACGTCGTCACCGACCAGACCCCCGCCCACGACCCGCTGATGTACGTCCCCAACGGCTATACCCTGGAGGAGGCGGTCCGGCTGCGGGAGGCGGATCCGAAGAAGTACCGGGAAGAGTCGATGCGGGCGATGGCGGAGCACTGCGCGGCGATGGTGGAGATGCAGAGGCGGGGCGCGGTGGTCTTCGACTACGGCAACAACCTCCGCCAGCGGGCCTACGACGCCGGGGTCAAGGAGGCCTTCTCCTACCCCGGTTTCGTCCCG
>DQUX01000112.1 GCA_015662065.1 Anaerolineales bacterium
TCCCCAACCCAACCCCCCTCCGACCGGTCACGCCGACCCCTACCCCGGAGCCGACGATGCCCTTCTCCGCCACGGTCAGGCCGGGCCCCTTGCCCCCGCTTCTGGATTGCTCCCGAGCCCTGCTGGCAGGTACCGTCACCGATCAGGGAGGAGAGGACCTGGTGGGGTATCCCGTCCACGTCTGGGGGCCGGGGGTGGATACCGTCGTCCTCTCCGGGTCCGCCTCCGCCTATGGACCATCAGGATGGGAGGTGGTGGGCGTTGCAGAGGAGGAGCAGGGGATATGGTACGTCCAGCTCCACCTCTACAACCTCTACCGGGCTCATCCCCCCCTCTCCGAAATAGTGTCGATAGAGATGACCGAGGACTGCCCGCAGGCGCTGGTCCACTTCCAGGAACGACCGTGAACAGCGAAAGGAGGCTTCCGTGAGTCAGGCGAGAGTGAGCACGGGGGTGGTCGGCCTCGACGAGATGCTCCACGGCGGGTTTCTGCCGGGGTCTATGGTCCTGGTGCGCGGCGCACCCGGCACCGGCAAGACGTCGCTGGGGATGCAGTTTCTGATCCACGGCGCAACCCGGCAGGGGGAGACGGGGCTGCTGATCACCTTCGAGGAGTTCCCGGCCTCTCTCTATCGAGATGCCGCCTCCCTGGGCTGGGACCTGGAACCACTGGAGCGGGAGGGGAAGCTGCATCTCCTCTTCGCCTCCCCCGAGGTGTTCCTAGAAGGATTGGAGATGCCCGACAGCCCCCTCAATCGGCTCCTGCAGGAGGGAGACGTGCGTCGGCTAGTGCTGGATAGCATCACCCATTTCAACCGCCTGGCCTCCGACCCCCACGAGCTCCGGCACATCTACACCCGCGTCGCCAACGGCCTGCGTCGGGAGGGGGTGACCGGCCTGCTGCTGGGGGAGGAGGGCCGCCGCGAGGCTACCCGAACCGATAGGGGCGGGCTTTCCTTCATCGCAGACAGCATTCTCCTGCTCCGCTACTTGGAGGTGGAGAGCACTATCCAGCGGGCCATCGTGGTGCTCAAGATGCGCGGTTCCGACCACGCCAAGGAGATCCGCCGGTTCGAGATCCGCAGAGGCGGGTTGGTGGTCGGCGAGGCCTTCGAGGGACGCCAGGGGCTGCTCAGCGGTATCTCCTACCGCACTCCCTAGCGCCCCCCCCTCCTCCCAACCCGGGGAGGACGGAGGGGGCAGATGAGGAAATCGTGGGCACTCTGTACCTCGTGGGGACCCCCATCGGCAATCTGGAGGATGTCACCCTGCGCGGACTACGGGTGTTGGAGGAGGTCTCCCTCATCGCGGCGGAGGACACCCGCCGCGCCCGGGTGCTGCTGGACCGGTACGAGATCTCCACGCCGGTGACCAGCTACTTCGAGGGAAACAAACAGCGGAAGCTGGGAACGCTGCTGGCGGCACTGGAGACGGGGGACGTGGCCCTGATCTCAGAGGCGGGGATGCCGGGCCTCTCCGACCCCGGCTACGAGCTGGTCCGGGCGGCGCTGGAGCGGGGTCACGGGGTGGTGGCCGTGCCCGGGCCCTCGGCTCCCATCGCCGCGCTGGTCGTCTCCGGCCTCCCCACCGATCGATTCCTGTACCTGGGCTTCCTCCCCCGCCGACCGGCCCGACGCCGGGCGCTGCTGGCCCAGGTGGCGGCAGCGCCGTGGACGTTGGTGGCCTTCGAGGCCCCCCACCGGCTGCAGGACACCCTGACCGACCTGGAGACAGCGCTCGGCGGAGACCGGCCTGTCGCTATCTGCCGGGAACTGACCAAGCGATTCGAGGAGGTGTGGCGGGGAACCCTCTCCCAGGCCCGCGCCCGTTTCGCCGCCCAGGAGCCCCGAGGGGAGTTCACCCTGGTCATCGGCGGGGCGGAGGCGGAGGAGTGGGACGAGAAACGGGTCCGGGCGGCGCTGGAGGAGCGGCTGGCCCGAGGGGCCCCTCGCTCCCAGGCGGTGCGGGAGGTAGCGGTTCTCTCCGGCTGGGGCCGGAGGCGGGTGTACCGGCTCGGCCTGCGAGAGGGGGAGGAGGAAGAGAGGGGCCCGGGGGCGGAGAGACGGGGAGTGGTTAAACTACAGAGACACGGAGTACACGGGGA
>DQUX01000111.1 GCA_015662065.1 Anaerolineales bacterium
CGGCCGGTTCCGGGGGCGGGAAGGGGGGCATAGATGGCACCGTGCCCGGGTGGGCGACCACCGTCTTCTCCGCTCCGGCCACCTGGCCGTAGAAGGTGAAGGTCACCGCGTCCCCGAGGCTGATCTGATCCCCGTTGGCCAGCGTGTGGGGGGCCATCAGCCGCATCCCGTTGACGAAGGTGCCGTTGGTGCTTCCCAGGTCCTCCAGCGCCATCAACCCTCCCTGCAGCACCAGCCGGGCGTGTTGGCGGGAGACCTGCGGATGGTTGATGACGATGTCGTTGCCGGGGTCGCGCCCGATGCTGATCAGCTCCTTATCCAGGTTGAAGGTCTGCCCGGGTTGGGGGCCCTGGGTCATTACCAGGCGGAAGCCGTCCATCATAGCCTGCCTCCTTTTGCCAGGATCTTTGCAAGTATAGAACGGTTCCTCCCGCTTGTCAAACGGCTCATCTGTAGTACACTTGGCATTTGGGGATTATAGCTCCTGACCGGTCGCAGACCGGTCAGATCGGCGGGTCACAGACCCGCCTAGAGCGAGTTTTCTCGACTACTGACACTTGTAAATAGAAGCCTGAGGATTGAAACCTGATGCGAATTGTGGACGCTCACGAGGACATAGCCTGGAACAATCTCACCTTCGGGCGGGACGTGCTGGAGAGCGCCTGGGAGACGCGGCGACGGGAGGAGGGAGGGGAGACTCCCCGGCGTAATGGGCGTTGCATGCTGGGGCTGCCGGAGTGGCTGGAGGGGTCGGTGGCGGTGGTCTTCGGCTCCCTCTTTGCGGCCCCGGCCCGCTGGGCGCTGGGCGCGTGGGACCGGGAGGTCTACACCGATGAGGAGGAGGCCCACCGGCGGGCCTCCGCTCAACTGGACTATTACCGCCGGCTGGCCGAGCGGTCGGATCGGATCGATCTGGTGGAGGACCGGGCGAATCTGGAGGAGGTGCTGGCCTCCTGGGAGGGGGAGACCCCCCGCGTGGGGGTCGTTGTGTTGATGGAGGGGGCCGATCCCATCCGCCGTCCGGTGGAGGTGGAGGCATGGTACCGGCGGGGGGTCCGGCTGGTGGGGCTGACCTGGGCGTCGGGCTCCCGCTACGCCGGGGGGAACCGGGAGCCGGGGCCGCTCACCGATGAGGGCCGGGAACTGCTGGGGCCGATGGCCGAGGTGGGGATGATTCTGGACCTCAGCCATATGGCGGAGGAGGCTTTCTGGGAGGCGGTGGACCGGTACGAGGGGCCGGTGGTGGCCACCCACGCCAATCCCCGCGCCCTCGTCCCCGGCCCGCGCCAGCTCTCCGATGGGATGATCCGGGCCGTGGCGGAGCGGGATGGGGTGATCGGCATCGTGCCCTTCAACCGCTTCCTGAAGCCGGGCTGGGTGGTCGCCGACGGCAAGGAGGCGGTCACTCTGCAGGATGTGGCGGCAGCGGTGGATCACGTCTGTCAGGTGGTGGGGGACGCGGCCTACGTGGGGCTGGGCTCCGACTTCGACGGGGGATTTGGAGCGGAGGCGGCCCCGGAGGGGATCGAGACGGTGGCAGACCTGCACAAGATCGCCGAGGTGCTGGCGGAGCGGGGGTATACGGGGGCGGACGTGGACGGTGTGATGGGGGAAAACTGGCTGCGGGTGCTGCGGGCTGCGCTTCCCTAGCCCGACGGGGCGGGTCTGGAGAAGGGGGTGGATCCGGTGCTGCTCCGTAGGCAGCGGAGTTCATCACCCGGCCGGTTGGCGAGAGGGTTGACCAGCGTGTGCTTCACACTTCGGGCGGACGATCCATCAGGCCTCCACTTGTGACGCCAGATGGCCTTCGACTACGGCCCCTCGCGCGGCTCGGGGCCTCCGCTCAGGCCACACAAGTCGCCACTGAGCGGAGTGAGCGAAGCGGACGCCGTCCTGAGCGGAGTGAGCGAAGCGAACGAAGTCGAAGGGCGAAGTCGAAGGGCGAAGTCGAAGACCGTCCAAGCCGGGCGAACGTGCCTCCCGGCTGAAGCGCACTCGCCTCGCTCCGCGCCGGTTGCCCTTCTGCCCGTTCCGTGCTAACATAATCAAGAGGGGAACAGTAGTGGGCGGTGGATAGACCGGAGGGACGGCGTACGCCAGGCTCTGGAGGAGGGGGGAGGCTCTATGAGGCCAGATCCAATCCGTGAAGGGAGGCGCTGGTTGCGTCAGGTTCAACGAAACCTGGATGATGCACGCTACAGTCAGGCGGGGGGACGCTACCACCTGGCCTGCTTCCTCTCCCAACAGGCTGGCGAGAAAGCTCTCAAGGGCTACCTCTATGCGCAGGGTGCAGGGCGTGTCTGGGGATACTCCGTTGCCGACTTAGTGCGGAAGGCGGCAAGTTGCGACCCAGTCTTTGAGGCGTTGGTCAGAATAGGCGGCACGTTGGACCGCCACTACATTCCCACCCGGTATCCGAACGGGTTGCCTGGCGGCATTCCCACCGAGGCATTCGACGCCGACGATGCCGAAAAACCGCTCCGCCAAGCGGAACGGGTCATCCGGCAGGTCGCGGAGGCGCTGCAGAGGCTGGAGGGATGAACCCGTGAACTGGCAACGTCGGGTCGCCGCCTTCGCCCGTAGCCATGGTCTCCTCCACGATCCCGCGACCCACGCCCTCGACTTGGCCTCCGAGGTGGGGGAGGTGGCCAAGGGGGTGCTGGAGGCCACCGACTACGGCCGCCGCCCGTTCCGGCCCGAGCCGGGGCTGGCGGCAGAGATGGGGGATGCCCTCTACTCCCTCCTGACCCTGGCCGAAGCCTGCGGGGTGGACGCTGACCAAGCCCTGGAGGCGGCCCTGGCGAAGTATGAGCACAGGCTGGCCCAGCGCGGAGACGCCGGATCAGGCGACGTGGAACGTAGAACGTAGAACGCGGAACGCAAATGAGCCTGAAAGCCTTCCAAGAACGCATCGGCTACCCCTTCCAAGACGAGGAGCTCCTGCTCTGCGCCCTCACCCATCCCTCTTATGTCAACGAACATCCCGAGGAGGGGCCGGATAACCAGCGGCTGGAGTTCCTGGGGGACGCGGTGCTGAATTTCGTCGTGGCTGCCTGGGTCTTCGAGCGCTACCCGTCCTTTCAGGAAGGAGAGATGACCCGGTTGCGGGCGGCGTTGGTGCGGGAGGAGACCCTGGCCGAGTTCGCCGCCCAACTGGGGCTGGGAGAGGTGCTCCGGCTGGGGCGGGGGGAGGAGGAGGGAGGCGGTCGGGACCGACCGGCCAATCTGGAGGACGGTTTCGAGGCACTGATGGGCGCCCTCTATCTGGATGGGGGGCTCGAGCCGGTTCGGCGGTTCCTCCACCGTTTGATCGAGCCCGCCGCCGAGGCCGTTCTGGCCGCCGAGGCGGACAAGGATGCCAAGAGCCGGCTCCAGGAGTGGGCCCAGGCCGAGCGGGGGATCACCCCCCGGTATCGCATCGTGGCCGAGCGCGGCCCCGACCACGCCAAGACCTTCGTGGCCGAAGTGCTCCTGGGCCGCGAGGTGGCGGGCCGAGGGGAGGGCCACTCCAAGCAGGCCGCCGAACGGGCCGCGGCCCAGGAGGCGCTGGAAAACATCGAACTCGAACTTCGAACATAGAACGCGAGATATGAAACGTGATTTGACATCCCTCCATTGGTGCCCTATAATTGTCTATAATAG
>DQUX01000130.1 GCA_015662065.1 Anaerolineales bacterium
ACGGACGAGGCCGCCTCGCGCGGGTCGGGATGGCCGCGCAGGACGAGGGTGTAGGGCATCTTGCGAAATGCATCGTCGATCCAGACGACCGTCTTCAGGTCGGGGGGCTCGTAGCCGGACTGGGGATAGGCGGCCTTAAGTGCGGCCAGGAGCGCCGCTGCCGCTTCCTGCGACCGCTGCACGGCCCGGTCCTTCTCGCCGTCCAGGACGGAGACGCCGTAGACCTGCGCCACTCCCTCCCCCTTCGGGTTGACGATCTTGAGATACACGGGGGTGACGCCGGATCGGAGAAGACCGCGCAGGACCCTGGCCATCGCCTGGTGGCGGGAGGCGAGTTGGGCCTCGTCCGCGGGGAGGTACGTCAGGACGTAGAGGCGGACGACCTGGTAGACCGTCTCCCAGGTTCCGTTCCGCCGGAGTCGGAGGTGCCGCCAGAGGTATCGGAGTCGGCCCTTCTCGTCGTACTCGGCCCCGGCCTTGAGGAGTTCGATGTCGTTGAGGTACTCCCTCTTCGGCGGCTTTCGCCGCCAGAAGATGGCCGGGCCGATGCTGCGGTGTCGGACTCCCTGCACGGTCACTGTGGTCACTGTCGGTACCTCACGCTGCGCACGATCTCTGCCGCCGACTTAAGCGGTGCGGTGATGTCGGACGGAAGGGTCAGGAGCCGCTGGACGATGTAGGAGGCGTAGGCCAGGGGAATGCCGTACCAGACGGCCCACACCCCGATGGTGGTGATGATGCCGGTGGAGTACCCCATTGCGCGGGCTGCGGCCTCCGGGCTTCCCAGGGCGGCGGCCCAGGTGGCCACGTCGGCGTTGCGGGCCATTGCCAGCCCGACGCGGAGGCCGACGAGGGCAAGGTCGTAGACCAGGAGGCCCCGCTTGAGCCAGTGCAGGACGGAGAGGCGGTTCTGGACGGCGATGAGCGCGGCGGGGCCGGCCGCCAGCCACATTACCGTGCCGAGCCAGGGGACGGGGGGTGGGAAGAGGAGGGAGGCCGCCATCCACAGTCCCCAGGCGGCGGCGGTTGTGATCTCAAGGTAGTGGGACACGGGCCGCTGCGGAGCCTTCATCCCGGGCCGGGACGGTGTAGCGGCGGCGATGGCCCGCTCGCGGCGGTCGATCAGCACCACCATCGCCGCCCCCAGGGTCGAGAGGATCTGGGGGAGGATGCGGCCCAGGAAGTACGCCAGCACCAGGAGGCCGTTCAGGGTGATGACACCGTTGTCCTGGAGGAAGATGCCGACCCGGTGCAGCCAGGTTCTGATCTGATCCGCGACGGCCCCGGCGTCCATCTTTCTGCTCCTACGGCCAGAGGGTAGTATCGAGCATCCAGACCTTGACGCGGCCCAGGTGGTACGGACCGCGGAGCCGAGGGCCGTTGAGGCCGGCGACGATGGTGGCGTTCACGTCGTACTCACCGGGGTCTTCGGCAGGGATCCAGGCGGAGGCGGTGCAGACGTGGGTGTTGCCCTCGTAGCGGCAGTCGTAGAGGTCGAGGGGGATGCCGTACCAGTCGGGGTGCTTGGGCTCCGCGCCGTAGTAGCGCAGGCCCAGTTCGTTGACGATCCAGTCACGGCTCTCCTGGGTCAGAATGATGTCGGCGGAACCGTCGTCGATCCGGTCTCGCACGGTCTCGGTGTGGGCAGGGCAGGCCGGGCACTCCGGTCCGTACCAGGTGTGCGTGGCCGGGCCGAGGGAAACCCGGAAGGTGACGGTGGTTCCCACCCGGTCGGGGTCCTGGCCGACGACCAGCGGGTACGGCGGGTCGGTGGCGAGGAGGGAGAAGGAAGGGCTGGAGTACGACCAGAAGGCCGCCGGACAGGTACAGGGAATCCAGTCATCATCGCCATCATCGCACCCGCCGTCTGCGCAGCAATCGTCGTTCTCGGCGAAATTGCCGCCCTCCCATGTCGGGCTACCCCAGGAGCCGTACCAGTCACAGACCCGGACAGCCCCTGGTTCCCAACGGCAGCCGCCGAAGGTCCAATTCACGGGGAAAACGGCATTGTGGTACCATGTGCCCGCGGCCCACTCGCCGCTTTCCGGGCACTGCGCGCGGGGGTCGGCGGTAGAGCCCCACGGCGAGGATGTAGGCCCCTCGTTGCGGCCCACCGTCCGCCGGTCGCCGGGCTTTTCCATCAGCCCTTCCTGGGACCCCGGCTGCCAGGTACTTCCGCAGGTGCAGCCGGAGCAGCCGGAGGCGACCAGGATCCACCGCACATGCACCCATCCGGCCGGGGGCGAGGTCGGAGGGTGGAGGACATGGCGCCATTCGGTGACCGCCCGGGCCGGTTGGGGATGCCGGAGAAAGATGACCGTCAGGATCAGCAATAAGACCACCGTCACCGTAGCTCTTGCAGTCTGACGCACTTTTCACCTCCTCGACAGGGAGGGCGGGCCATCCCGGCCCGCCCTCCCCCGTTTACTGTGTCCACACTACAGCGTAGACGACGATTTCCCAGAGATCCTCCCCCTCTCGGGTGACCGGACGAGCGATACCGAAGAAGCCCAGAGGTTCCTTGGCATTCAGCACTGCCTGCACGGCTTCCTCCGGCCAGGGGCTCTTCTCGCACTCCGGGAAGGTCTCCGTCATCAGCGTAGCGTCAATGTCGTCGTGCACCTCTCCTGTCCCCGTGTTTGGAATGTACATAGGGTTCGACACGGCTACGACCTGCAAGTCGGGCAGGTCCGGATATGCCTCGCCGGCTGCCTTCACGAGGTCGTCCGGCACGGGATAGAGCCGGGTGTATACCGTGTAGAACCCGTTGCACACGCCCAGGTAAGCGGTGCCTATGGAGTCGTCGACGCCGACCCACTCCCCGACCACTTCTATCTCCTTTTCCGGTTCTTCCGTCGGCTCCGGCGTCGGCGAAGGCGGCACGGGGGTGGGTGTCGGTTCCTCGGTCGGCTCCACGGTCGGCGCCGCCGTAGGCGGTTCCTCTGTCGGAGCAGGAGCGGGTGCAGGGGCGCGGACGGCCCGGACGATGAGCATTGCGGCGATGAAGAGGAGCAGTACCGCTGCGATGACCACGGTGCTCGTTCTGACCTCGATGCCTGCGATGTTGATGTGCTTTTTCACGGTTCACCTCCTTGAATGTGGGATTGGAATGGCACCTACTCCATCACCCCGTCGGTCTGCACCACGGCCCGGGCGGGGGGCTCGGGGTTGTCGACGAAGTAGACGTCGTATTCACCCTCCTCTCCCGGAGCCAGGGTGGACGGGGAGACGAAGTCGTACCCGCAGTTTAGGATGTGACCGGAACC
>DQUX01000412.1 GCA_015662065.1 Anaerolineales bacterium
GCGACCCGGCGGGAGGCGGAGCGCCGGGCCCGGCAACGGGCCGAGGTGGAGGTCTCTATCCAGCGACTGGAGGCCCGCCTGGAGCGACTGGAGGCGGAGTTGGCGGAGGCCAGCACGGCGCAGGACGTGGGGCGGGTGGCCGAGTTGGGGGCGGAGTACGGCCGCCTGCAGGAGGAGCTGGAGGCCCAGTGGGCGCTGTGGGAGACCCTGTAGGGATGACGTCTGCGTCCCCTCTGCTGATCGGCCTGACGGGCAACATCGCCACCGGCAAATCCACCGTGGCCCGGATGCTGGCCGAGTTGGGGGCGACGGTGATCGACGCCGACCGGGTGGCCCACGAGGTGATGCGGGCCGGCACCCCCGTCCACGCGGCGGTTGTGGCCGCCTTCGGCCCGGGGATCGTGGGGGCGAGGGGGGAGATCGACCGGACCCGGCTGGGGGCGCGGGCCTTCTCCGATCCCGAAGCGCTGGCCCGGCTGGAGAGGATCGTCCATCCGGCGGTGGTCCAGGAGGTGGCCCGGCGGATCGCCGCCGCACCGACCCGGGTGGTCGTTGTGGAGGCGATCAAACTGATCGAGGCGGGGATGGCCGAGGGGTGTGACAGCCTGTGGGTGACCACCTGCCCGCCCGAGGAGCAGGTCCGGCGGCTGATGGCCGACCGAGGGCTGAGCCGGGAGGAGGCCGAGTTGCGGGTGCGGGCGCAGCCCCCGCAGGAGGAGAAGATCGCCCGCGCCGATGTGGTGATCGACACCGGGTCCGATCTGGGCCGGACCCGGACGCAGGTGGAGGCGGCGTGGAGGCGGCTCGCCAGTGTTTGATGGCGGGCGGAGGCCCGGTGCGGCCTGCCGGGGGCGCCGGTGTGGATGGCCGAGAAGCGCACGATCCTGACCTACGACCGGACGGCCGCCCGGTATGCGGCCCGGCCGTTCTACCCCCTCGCGCGGGAGATCGAGCGGTTCGTGGCGTTGGTCGGGAACGGGAAAGGGAGGCTGGTCGTGGATGTGGGGTGTGGCCCCGGGCAGTACGCCCGGGCGCTGGCGGCGCGCGGGTTAAGGGTGGCGGCGCTGGACCTCTCGGCGGGGATGTTGGCCCAGGCCCGGGCGGCGGGCACGTCCGGCCTCCTCCAGGCGGATATGCTCCGCCTGCCCCTTCCCACCTCCGTCGCCGACGGCTGTTTCGTCTGCGCCTCCCTCCTGCACCTGCGGCGGGCCGAGGTCCCTTCTGCGCTGGCGGAGTTCCGCCGGGTGCTCCGAACCCGGGGTGGGCTCTACCTGGCCCTCAAGGAGGGGGAGGGGGAGGAGTGGGTGTCGGATGGAGAGGGAGGGGCCCGGTTCTTCGTCTACTATCGGGAGGAGGAGGTGGGCCGGCTGTTGGCGGCGGCGGGCTTCGAGGTGGTGGACGGCTGGATCAACCCGCCGGGGGCCGGGCAGAGGCACCGGTGGATCAATTGTTTCGCCGTGGCTTCGAACTCGAGAGCAAACTCGGCTGCCCGGCGACAGAGGGCCTCCACCGAATGTCCCACCACGGGCTCCTCACCTTGAGCATAAAGGAATGCCTTCAACGCCTTCTCCGCGATCTGCTAAGCCACAAAGCAGGTCAGGTGATAGCTCTCCCCGTCGAAGAGCAATTGGGCACCTCTACAGTCCGCCCCCGCCTATTCCAGCCGACGCAACTCCTCTACAAGGGCATCACGCCTCATACAAGACCCTCCCTTCCCGGATGCTCGGAAGGTCGGCAGTATCTCTGTAGGGAGAACGCACTGTCTACGTCCATGTCATCCGCACTTGGGTGCGCGAACTGGGCCCCACCCCGGTGGATGCCGACGCCCAAACGGTGTTCGACATCCTCGCCGTCTGCCGGGAGATCGAGGTCCTCTTCGAGGACATCAAAGACCTGCTGGGTGCAGATCATTACCAACTGATGCGGGCCGCCGCCATCGTTCGCTTCTGGACGCCGGTTTTCTGCCTGGCCTACTTGCTCGATGAACATCGTGCCCATCTTGAGGAACAACGGGGGGAAGAACACCTTTCCCTCGGCGATGCCCGTCGAGACCTGCAGAGTGAGCATCAACGTAATCTCCTGGTGTGGCCGGAAAAACAGTTCCGCTCAGGCGCTACCGCCGACCAACTCTACGCTCGGCTGAGCGCCTGACCGTCCGCAAAGATAGAGAGAATTGTAAGAGAGGACGTTTCTGAGTATAATTATGGTCGGCCGCTCTTCTGCCGGTCGAAGTGCGACTGCGGAGACATAGGTGATGGATCAGCTTCCAGAGATCAAAGTCCGCCGCGCCCGTCCGTCCGACGCGGAGCGGATCGCTATGTTCGTCAACCGGACGCGGCCTCCGGGACAGGAGATCACCCCGGAGGAGGTGCTCAGCCGCTTCGGGATGGCCGGCTTCCTCCTGGCGGAGGCGGGGGGGGAGATGGTGGGCTTGCTGGGGTGGCAGGCGGAGAACCTGGTCGCTCGGGTGACCGACTTCCTGATCCTCCCTGCCCGGTTCCGACTCACCGCCGGCCGTGAGCTGCTGACGGCGATGGAGGAGGCGGCGCGGGAACTGCAGTGTGAGGCGGCCATCCTCTTCGTGCCCTCTAACACCTCGCTGGAGGTGCTGAGCTTTTGGGAGGCCTTCGGCTATAGTTTCCGTGAGGTCGCGGCCCTCCCCCGAGCGTGGCGGGAGGCGGCGAGGGAGGCCAATCCCAGTGGGGACTGGGTCGTGCTCAAGCAGCTACGTGAGGACCGCGTTATGAGACCTATGTGAGGACCCCCGCCGTGGGATCGGCGGGGTAGATCTTAAGGAGAAGAGTCAATGTCGGGACTGATTGCCTTTGCAAAGCGACATCCCCGGCTGACGGCTTGGTTCGTTCTGGCCGTCGGTATGGTCGCCATTCTCATCTGGTCGGCCCGGGATGTGGGGCTGGAGCCGGGGCAGTGGGCGGCGCTCATCGTCGCCACTGTGGGCCTGGCCGGCCTCTGTGTCTGGATCATCGGTTGGGAGGATGAGGAGGAGGCGGGCGAGGAGCGGAGGCCGGAGGGGGAGAAGGCGGGTTAGCCTCTAATACCAGGGCACGAAGAAGGTCTGAGCGGTCTGCGTCTGCTGGCCTAGCCGCACCGTCACGTCCACGATGACCTTCTGTCCGGGTGGCAGCGCGTGGATGGGGAAGGTCACGCTGGTGATGCCCCGGCTGTCGGTCGGCCCCGCTGTGTATTGGACCGTCTGGGAGGGGAAGCGGACCGCGATGGTGGCGCTGGCGCCGCTCGCCGGCCGACGGCCCGCGTCGGTCACGTAGATGTAGACGGTCTGGTACCCTTCCCGGCCGGTGATCACGTTCCGCACAAAGGCCCAGACGTGCAGGTCGGATGTCTCCTCGATCGTCTGCACCAGTTGCCCAGGACGGGCCGGGGCTGGCTGACGCCGTTGGTACTCCGCCGGGACCCCGAACCGCTGGATGTAGGCCCGTCCCAGCGCCCCCAGCACCACCCGCTCGTCCCGCGGCCGTTCCGGGTGCCACTCCATCCGAGCTCGCTGGAAGTACTGGACGATGCGTCCGTTCTCCACCATAGGCTCTGAGATGGGATAACCGAAGATGTCCAGCCCACCGTTGCTATCGTAGAAGACCAGGAATGCGAAGGAAACGCTGTGCCCCGTCTCCGGGAAGTAACGGCGGAAAGGCGTGCCTCGGGGCACCCGGGAGGCAGGGATAGGGGGATAGCGATGCCCCAGCAGTTCGCCGAGGAGGCCCAATTGCACCTTGTAGGGGTGGGGATTCTCGGGGTGCCACTCCATCCGCGCGTTGTCGAAATACTGAACCCAGAGGCCAACTCGTGAGTCGTAGAAGACCTCTGTCTGCGGGTAGCCGAAGATGCGTACCCCACCGTGCCGGTTGAAGAAATCGAGAAACGGCCCTTTGACGTAGTGACCGGTCGAGTAGAAGTACTCGGACCTTCCTTCAGGGAAAGGAGGCTGGAGTCCAGGTGCTGCCACGGCGGGAGGGGCGAGCAGCGCTCCGGCGGCGAGGAGTAGCACCATCCCAATGCTCCCACCCATTACGCACCTGCTCATCCGGTTCCTCGCCATCACTTACCCTCCACGTCTGCCAGCAGCGACAGCCTATTTGCCGTAGGGATTATGGTCCTTCTTTCATTGTACCCGATTTTCCTATTCTTGCAATCTCCGTGGTTGCACGCGGCAAACCGGTGCGCCGGATAGGAACGCCAAGCAGGAATCCGGTGATCCCCCCTGTGCTCCGCGGGTGATGCTTCTCCCCGCCGAAGCAGGGCCTCCGCCCCCCTCCCCACGGATTTCAGCCGGACTCCTCTCCGGGACGCTTGACACAGTCGGATGCTTCGGGTATCCTCCCACTGAGGATCCTTTTGTTAGTGTAACTCGAGAGGAGCCCCCTTGCAATCGGAAAAGTTCTGATTTTTGGCGGTCCGATGGATCATTCCACAGAAGAGCTGGCGGCAAGTTGTTTGGGGAGGGCCTGATGCACGGAATCGGCGTGCTGGGTTGGCTGATCGGCAACCTTCTTGGATGGATGAGGAACCTCCTGGCCTCTCTCCGGCGGCGAGGGCTGGAGTATGTGCTCGTTCGTCTGGAGGGTTCCTACCCGGAGCGGCGGGACCGGCGGCCTGTTCTGCCCTTCCCCCTCAGCCGGTTATCCCTCTTCCCATCCGAGCCCAGCCTGGAGGAATTGAGGGAGGTGTTCGAGAGGCTGGCAGGGGACCGACGGGTGCGGGGGGTGTTGCTGCGTGTCGGCCATCTGACCGCCGGCCCGGCGACGGTGCAGGCGCTGCGGGGGATGGTGGAGAATCTCCAGGGACGGGGTAAGAGGGTCGTTTGCTGGCTGCCCCAGGTAGACACCTGGACTGCCTACCTCGCCTCCGCCTGCGATCGCGTGATCCTCCCGGAGAGCGGCACGGTCTTCGCCGCAGGCCTGCGTGCAGAAGTGACGTTTTTGAAGGAAACGCTGGGCCTCTTGGGGGTGGAGGCGGACTTCGAGGCATTCTGCGAGTACAAAGTTGGCCCAGACCGCTTCCGTCGCGACAGTATGAGCGGCCCCCACCGGGAGATGCTGGAGGCGATCCTGGATGCGGACTTCGAGGAGTTGGTTAGGGGGATCGCCCGGGGGCGGGGGCTTGCCTCGGAGCAGGTGCGTGCGCTGGTGGACCGAATGCCTCTTTCTGCCCGGGAAGCGGTGGAGGAGGGCCTGATCGACGAAGTGCGCTACGAGGACGAACTGATCGAGGCTCTGGACCCGGAGGTTCCCTCGGCCTCCCTGCGGACGTGGCGCGAGGCCCGGCCCTGGCTGGTTCGCCCGATCCGTTGGCGTCGGCGACCGACGGTCGGTGTTGTCTCTGTGGAGGGCATGCTGATCGTCGGCCGTTCGCGCCGCCTTCCGCCACTGCCCGCTCCGCTTCCTTTCCCGCAACAACTGGCCGGATCGGAGACGGTGGTCCAGGCGCTACGGGCGGCGGGGCGAGACCGGGGTATGGCGGCGGTAATCCTCTACGTCGACTCCCCGGGCGGTTCCGCTCTGGCCTCCGACCTGATCTGGCGGGAGGTGCGCTGTCTGCGGGGGCGAAAGCCGGTGGTCGTGCTTATGGGCAACCGGGCGGCCTCGGGCGGTTACTACCTCTCGGCTGCGGCCAACTACATCGTCGCTCAACCCCTCACGTTGACCGGCTCCATCGGGGTCTGGGGGGGGAAGTTCGTGATGGCCAGCCTCTACGAGCGGCTGCGGGTAGGGCGCGAGGCGCTGCAAAGGGGTGCCCGCGCTGGCCTCTACGCCGAGGATGCCCCCTTCAACGATGATGAGAGGCAGGCAGTGCGAAAGCTCTTGGAGACCGTCTATGAGCAGTTCAAGGAGCGAGTGGCTGAGGGGCGAGGGATGGGGCCGGAGCAGGTGGAGGAGATCGCCCGAGGGCGCGTCTGGACCGGGCGGCAGGCGCTCGAGCGGGGCCTGGTGGACGAACTGGGGGGGGTAGAGACGGCGCTGCGGCAGGCGAAGGCGTTGGCCGGGTTGGACCCGGATGTGTGGATGCCGGTGATGCCGGTCGCCGCTCCCCGCTCGTTCCTGCTTCCGTCGGCTCCCTCCGCCCCCGCCGAGGTGATGCAGGCCGTGGCCGAGGTGCTTCGGGCGCTGAACCGGGAGCGGGTCTGGGCCATGCCGCCGTGGATGGTTCATATCCGTGGTTGAGGGCCTGGGGGTGGCCGGAAAGGAGGCCGGGAGATGACAGCAGACCTGCCGTTTCTGATTCTCTCGTACGTCTATCTCTTTGGCACGCTGGCCGCGGCCGAGGGGCTGCGGCGATGGCAGGGCTATCCGGTGGACTTCACCCGCAAGGTGGTCCACATTGCCGCCGGGATGACCGTCTGGCTCCTCCTGCTCTTCCGGCACCTCCCGATGGCGCTCATCCCTCCCATCTCCTTCATCTTCATCAATGCCCTTTCCTACTGGAAGGGGACCTTTCAGGCGATGGAGACGGGGGAGCGGGGCAACCTGGGCACTGTCTATTTCCCTCTCTCCTTCTCCATCCTCACCTGGTTGCTGTGGAACCAGCGGCCGCTGCTGGTGGCGGCGCTGATGCCGATGACCTGGGGGGATGCGCTGGCGGCGGTGGTGGGACGGCGGTGGGGACGTCGCCGCTTCCGCGTGCCGGGAAGCACCCGCTCGCTAGAGGGCTCGCTGACCTTCCTGGCGGTCGCCTGGATGGCGACGGCCATCCCCCTGGCGCTCCTGCCGGCCACTCCCTTCCCTGGCTGGAACGGCCTCATCGTTGCGCTGGGGGTGGCGGCCGCGACGGCCGCCGTTGAGGCGCTCTCTCCCTGGGGGCTGGACAACCTGACGGTGCCGGCAGTCTCCGCGCTGGTGCTGTGGGCGGCGCACTCTCTGTGACCCCCTCAGTGGGAAGCGTCGGCCCGCAGTAGGTGGAGAGACGGCGCTCAAGCGTCTACTACCAACTAACGCCTATCAACCAACGCCTGACGGCGCTCAAGTGCCTACTGCCAACCGGCGCCGGCCCGTGGGGCTCATTACCCCTCGGACGGTTGCCGGATGACGAACTGGGCGCTCCCCTGGAAACGGTCCTCGATCCAGATGCGCACCTCGTAGACACCGGGCTCGTACCCCCCCGGTGGTTTGTAGTACAGGTAGTTCACCCCCGCGCCACCCAGGACCCACAGACGGGTCGCGCCGTCCAAGTACTTCCCCTCCCGGTACCAGCCATAGGTCCAGACCACGTTTCTGCTCATCCCCTGGTACTCGAAGAAGAGGTAGACCCGGTGATCGCCCGGCGGGAACTCGACACCGGGGTCCACCGGTTGGCCGCTCTCCTCGCCCATAGCGAAGGTCACGAAGATGATCTGCGTCTCCGGTTTGGCCGGGACCGCTCCGGGGAGGGGGGAGAGGGCGGTCTCGGGCAGCGGGTAGGCGGGGA
>DQUX01000053.1 GCA_015662065.1 Anaerolineales bacterium
GCGCCCCGCGCCGGCGGCGCATCGAGACCCTGCTGCTGAACCGCAGGCGGCTCAACCACACCGGCCTGCGGCTCTCGGTGGACCGGACCCGGCCCATGCGCCTGGGAATGATGCCCCTCAACGCGGCCGGGTTCCGGGCGTCCCGGCCCTGCCTGCGCTGGCGCTTCCGCCAGCGGGACCACCACGCGCCGGTCCAGGCGGGCTTCGAGGCGGCGGCCAACCTCTACACCGTGACCCGGTGGCCGACAGCGTAGGAGGTGCGAATGGCGATTCATCTTTACGAGGACGCGGCGCTGACCCAGCAGATCTCGGAGGGCGACCTCTCCAACCCCGACGACGACACCTACAACGGCACCGACGGGGAGACGAAGGACAAGGAACTCTTCCTCGCCAACGAGCAGACCACGCTGGCCGCGCCCCTGGCCTCGGGCGAGACGTCGCTCCAGCTCAGCGAGCCCCGCTTCGCCGACGGTGAGGTCATCGTCATCGGCACGGAGCAGATGCGCGTCCTGTCCGGCGGCGGGACCACCACGCTGGGCGTGGAACGCGGCTACGGCGGGACCACGGCGGCCGCCCACGACGCCGGGGACGCGGTCTACTCCGGCTACGACTACACCGGCCTCGTGGTGGAACCCGTGGACGTCTCGGGCTCGGACGAGTCGGACTGGTACCGCCTGGCCCTGACCCAGGCGGAACTGGACACGGCCACGCCGGGCGCCCCCCTCAATCTGGGCGACAAGCCGCACGACGTCACGCTCTCGTTCTGGCGGCGCTGCACCGTGCCCCCGGGCACCGCCGTGCAGAACAAGACCGACCTGAAGCTCCGGATCACCGGGACGGAGAACCCGATCCTGTAGGAGGAACGAATGGCGTACCACAGTACATCAGGCACGGCGAACGACACGGCGGACTTCCTGGCGAGGCTGAAGGACTTCCTCGTGAACACCGTCGGCTGGACGCTCCACGACGACGGGTCGGCCGAACCGGAGCCCTACTACGTCCTGAAGTCGAGCGGCGAGTCCGGGGCGGAGGACATCTACCTGCGCTTCATCGACGACGCGAACGCCGACCGGATCGCCGTGCGCGGCTGCCTCTACTGGGACCCGGTCACCCACGCCGCCGTGATGGAGGCCTACCACGGCAGCTACACCTACATCCGGACCGTGGACGCCTCGCCGTTCCTGTACTGGCTCTACGCCGACCTCGACCACGTCTTCGTCGTGACCAAGGTCACCACCACCTACTACGGCCACTACAGCGGCCTCATCAAGAGGTTCTGGTCCGGAGCGGTGGCGGTCACCCAGGCCGCGGCCGCCCCTGGCAGCGACGTGGTCGTGCCGGTCAACGACGCATCGATCTTCACGGTCGGCTCGCACTACCTCATCAAGGACGACGCCGGGATCGAGCGCGTCCAGGTCACGGCCGTGGACACCGCGGCCACGCCGAACACGGTGACGCTGGCGAACCTCGTGAACGGCTACGCGGCCGGAGCGAAGATCGGCGAGGATCCGCAACCGGTCATCGTCGGCCGTTACCAGTCGCCGGGGAGCTTCTACGCGCTCAACAAGTTCGACGGATGGTCGAGCGCCTCGGGCCAGGCCGGTTCCTGCGGGGCCGCCCACGCCAACTTCCATACCGCTTCCAACCCGGACAAGCGCTACGGCCTGGTCACCATGTTCCCGTGGCTCGCGGCCCACACTTCCGCCGCGTACAAGGAGCTGCGCGGGGAGCTGATCGAGGTCTACGCCATCGGCAGCGGCGCCGCCGCCTCCGAGGACGTCCTCGACCTGGGCGGGACCACCTACAAGGTCTTCAACCTCTCGGGACCGGGATGGTGCGCGGTGAAGGAGTAGGGACATGGCCGTCAAGCAGGGCAAGAGGAAAGAGATAGCGAAGAAGGCGGCGCGGGTCGTGCCCACGTTCCGGACGCTCCGGACCGCCGGTGCGGCCCACCGCATCAGGGGGAGGCTGAGACGTGGCCGTTCGTAGCGGCAACAGGTTCGCCGTGCAGCCCCTCGCGGGGCGCGTGGTGCCCACGGTGCGGGCCCAGGGGCCGACGGCTCCCGCGGCCGCCTTCGAGGCC
>DQUX01000055.1 GCA_015662065.1 Anaerolineales bacterium
CCCCGCCCGTTGGCGTGCCAGACGACCCGACCCCGGCGAGGCCGCAGGACACCGGCCAGCACCCGGGCCAGGGTGGTCTTGCCCCCCCCGTTCGGCCCCACCAGCGCCGCAAACTCCCCCCGCCGCAGCGTGAGCGAGCAACTCCGCAGCACCGGATAGCCGTTGTAGCCCGCAGCCACCCCCCGGAGTGCAACCAGCGGCCCGCCGGTGGGAACTGACGGGGAAAGCGCAGGGGGGCGAGGCGGCAACACTTGCGCCACCGTCTCAACCGGGGGGCCATCGGCGACCACCCGGCCGTCCGCCAACCAGACCAGGCGGTCGGCGTGGGGAAGGAAGGGCTCCAGCCGGTGCTCGATGACCACCACAGTGGCCCCGAACCGGCGGTGCAGCCGGACCAGCGCCCGCACGACCAACCCCACCCCCTCCGCGTCCAGGTTCGCCGTGGGCTCGTCCAGGATCAACACCTCGGGGCGCATCGCCAGGGCCGCCGCGATGGCCACCCGCTGCTGCTCCCCGCCAGAGAGGTACCGCACCGCTCGCCCCCGCAGACGGGCGCACCCGGCCGCCGCCAGGGCGTACTCCACGCGCGAGGCGACCTCGCCCGAGGGCAGGGCCAGGTTCCGCGGGCCGAAGGCCACCTCCTCTTCCACCGTCCCGTTGAATAACTGAGTGGATGGATCCTGGAAGACCAACCCCACCCGGGCCGCCATCTGGGCCACGGGATGCTGGCGCGGGTCCATCCCCGCCACAGAGACCCGCCCCACCACCTCGGCGGGGAGGGCCTGGGGGATCAGCCCCACCAGCGCGTGGGCCAGCGTGCTCTTGCCGCCGCCGGAGGGGCCGCCGATGAGCACGAAGGAGCCGGGCGGGATGGAAAGGTCTACCCCCTGCAGAGCGTGGGCGTGGGGGTAGCGGACGTGCAGCCCCTGCACCTCGATCACGGCTCCCCCCCGACGAACTGCTCGCGGCAGACCCGGAGCCAACCCAGAATCGCCTCGATCTGGCAGCAGCGGAAATCGAAGACGAGACGGTTGAAATCGCGCGGACCGTGGCGGGAGGATTTCCGCTCCAGCCGCTCCAGCCGCTCCCGACAGGCCGCCTCCTGGGCCGAGATCAGCTCCCCCACCCCCTCCAAACCCAGCGCGCGGAAGAAGTAGAGCTTGGCCGGGAACTCCACCCGCATATCCCGGATGGCGGGCACGGGCCGGTGCAGCCATTCAAGGAAACTGCGCTCCCCCGTGGGGGTGATGCGGTAGATCTTACGGGGCGGGCGACTCTCTTGGGGACTGAGGGCAGATTCGACCCGCCCCTCCTCTTCCAATCGCTTCAGCGTGCCGTAGACGTTGCTGAGGCCCATGTACCAGACCTCGCCCAGCTCCTCCTGGACCCGACGGTGCAGGTCGTAGCCGTGCATCGGCCTTTGTATCAGGAACCCCAGGAGCGCCTGTTCCAGCGGCAACCGCTGTCTGCCACCCATCCTTCCCCCGATCTGTTATTCACAAAGTGAGTATTCACACGATGACCAACATTGTACTCACACCCGCCAGAAAGTCAAATCCGAACCGCACAAACAAAGACCTCCCGCGGATCTGCAAACCCGCGGGAGGCCCATCGACAGGGAGGGCCGATGGAGACTACTCCTCCTCCCGTCCCCGCAGCGCCAGGAAGACCTTCTCCGCCGAGAGCGGCAGGTCGTTGAAGCGGATGCCGACAGCGTTGTTGATACCGTTGGCGATGGCCGGTGCGGTCTGGACCATCACGTGCTCCCCTACCCCCCGGGCCCCCCACGGCCCATCCTCCAGCGGCGTCTCCACGATGTCGCCGTGGATCTCCCTCGGCACATCCACGCTGGTCGCGATGCGATAGTCCACCAGGCTGGGGTTGAGGGGGCGGCCCTTCTCGTCAAACTTCAGCGCCTCGAAGGCCGAACTCATCCCGTGAACCGCGCCCCCCTCGATCTGGGTCATGATCAGGTCGGGGTTGATCGCCTTCCCCACATCGTAGGCGCTGGCGATCTTGAGGATCTCGACCTGTCCCGTCTCCATATCCACCTCCAGGTCCACCGCCTGCGCGCCGACGGTGTAGTGCACTACCGCCCGGGTCCCCTGACCGGTCTCGGGGTCCAGGTTGGTCACATAAGTAGGCATGAACCTGCCCTGGCCGACGATCGGCCCCCCCTTCCACCCCTCGAACCCCTCGTTGGGCAGGCCATAGACAACCATCTTCTGAAGCGGTTGCTCCCGCTCGGACTTGTAGGAGATGACTTTGCCATCCTTGATGTCCAGGTCCTCGGGGTCCTCGTCCCAGTAGTCCGCGACGATCTCCAGGATCTGCCGCTTGGCGTCCTCAGCCGCCGCCCTGACCGCGTTTCCCATCGACCAGGTGATGCGACTGGCGACCGTCTGCCACTCATACGGGCTGTACTTGGTGTCCACCGGGGCCGAGACGCGCACCCATTCATAGGGCACGCCCAGCGCCTGGGCCGCGATCTGCGCCGCGACGGTGAAAGCCCCCTGCCCCAACTCCTGAGCGCCGATCTCAACGTTGACGGTGGCGTCCTCGTTGAAGCGCACGATGGCGGAGCTGCCGGGGTTGGGCGGCATAGCCGGCGCCTTCCACATGATGGCGATCCCCTTGCCGCGCTTCTTGTGCGGCGCGGAGGGCTCCTCCCTCTTGCCCCAATCGATCGCCTCGGTCACCTTGTCGATACAGGCGACCAGATCGATGGCGGGCATCTTCATCCCGGTGAGGATGGTATCCCCCGTCCGGACGCAGTTGCGCCGCCGGAACTCGGCGGGGTCCATCCCGATCTTCTCGGCCAACTGGTCCATGATCTGCTCGATGCCCCAGTGGATCTCCGGCATGCCGAAGCCGCGCATCGCGCTGCCGATGGGCTGGTTGGTGTAGACGCAGTAGGAGTCCCCCTTGACGTTGGGGATGTCGTAGGGGCCGGTGCAGGAGTAGCCCGCGGCGCGGGCGATGTTGACGCCGTAGTCGTTGTACGCCCCGCCGCCGAAGTAGTATTCCGTCTCCATCGCCAGCAGGTTCCCCTCGGCGTCGCAGCCGATCTTGGTGTGGGCCACCAGGCTCTGCCGCACCGTCGTGCCGACGAACTCCTCTTCGCGCGTCATACGCAGCTTGACCGGGTGGCCCTTGACCGCCTGCGCCATAACGACCGCGCACGCCTCCATCGAGACCCCCGCCTTGCCGCCGAACCCCCCGCCGACGTACGGCGAGACCACGCGAAGGTTGCCGTGGGGGATGCCCAGGCTCTGCGCGATCAGGTCCCGCTGGGCAAAGGGGGATTGCGAGCTGGTCCACAGCGTGACCTGACCCGAGGGCTCCCAGAGGGCCACCGCCACGTGGGGCTCGATGGGCACATGCTGGATCTGGGGCAGGCGGAAGGTCCCCTCCACGATGGCGGCACACTTGGGCCAGGCGGACTCGACATCCCCCTTGCGCAGCTTGAAATGCTCCGAGATATTGGTGCCCGGTTCGGGGAAGATGAAGTTGGCCACCTCGTACTCGCCCAGATCAGGGTGAAGGAGGGGAGCGTCCGGCTGGGCGGCCTCCACCGGATCGAAGACGGCGGGCAACTCCTCGTACTCCACCTCGACCAACTGAGCCGCCTCCTCCGCGATCTCCTCGGTGGACGCGATGACACCGGCGACGGGCTCCCCGACGTACCGGACGCGGTCGCCGGCGAAGATAGGCCGGTCGATCAGGTACAGCCCGATGCGGGTGGAGACGTCCTTGCCGGTGACCACCGCCTTCACGCCAGGCACCGCCAGGGCCTTGCCCGTGTCTATGCTCTTGATCAGGGCGTGGGCGTAGGGGCTACGAACCAGCCGGCCGTAGTACAGCCCTGGGCCGAACTGGAGGTCATCGGCGAAGACAGCGGTGCCGGCGACCTTCTCACGTATGTCCACGCGGGGGACACTCTTGCCCACGGGTTCAGAGATGAACGAGCCCATCACGCACCCCCTTTCTCCGCCGCCGTCTGGACGGCCTTGATGATGCGCAGGTAGCCTGTGCAGCGGCACAGGTTGCCGACCAGCGCCTCCTTGATCGCCTGCTCATCCGGGCGCGGATTGCGCTCCAGCAGGGCATGGGCGGAGATCAACACCCCCGGCGTGCAGAAGCCGCACTGAACGGCGTTGTGCTCCACGAAGGCCTCCTGCAGCGGACTCAACCGGTCCTCCGGCGTCAGCCCTTCGACAGTGACGATCTCGGCCCCGTCCGCCTCCACCGCCAGGACCATGCAGGAGTTGACCGGCTCACCGTTCATCAGCACCGTACAGGCCCCACACTCCCCGGCCTCGCAGCCGTTCTTAGTGCCGGTGAGCGCCAGCTCCTCCCGCAGCATCCGTAGCAGCGTCATATGCGAGGGGACGTTCAGGTACTCCCGAACCCCGTTCACGGTCACGGTAATGGAATGTGTTGCCATTTCACAACCCCCTCTCCAGCGCCTCCCACACCTCGCGGAGCCCCCGCAGCGTCAGGGCGCGCACCATCGCCTTCCGATAGGCAGCGCTGGCGCGCACGTCGTCGATGGGGGAAGCGGCCTCCATCGCCTTCTGCGCCGCCAGGGCGAAGGTCTCCTCTCCCGGCGGGTCGGTCGCCAACACCTCCTCCGCGGCAAACGGCCGCAGCGGTACGGGGGCTACAGAAGCCAGCCCGATGCGGAAGCGGTGACCGGAGGGAGCAGCCGCGTCGGGAAAACCGAAGACCGCCACGCCGACGATGGAGAGATCGCCCAGCCTGTTGCGGCCCAGCTTGAGATACCGACCGGCAGCGCTGGCCAGTGGGACGGGGAAGCGGATGGCCGTCATCAACTCGCCTGGCTGCATCGCCGTCTTGCCCGGGCCGAGGAAGAAATCGCC
>DQUX01000345.1 GCA_015662065.1 Anaerolineales bacterium
CTCCCGACGGCGAGACCCTTCGTCCCCTGCTGGGCGTCAACGCCGGACCGGTCCCCTCCGGCGAAAGCACAACCGACTTGACCGCTCAATACCAGGCCATCGGCGTGACGATGGTCCGCAACCACGGCTATTCAGGCCCCCTGGATATGGCGGCCATCTATCCCGACCAGAGCGCCGACCCGACCGACCCGGCCTCCTACCACTGGGAGGTCAGCGACCGCGTCTTTCGCGCCATCCTGGACGGCGGCTTTGAGCCGTACCTGCGCCTGGGCGACTCGTGGACCGTGAGCGGCCTGGAACAGCGCGCCCCGACCCATCCCGAAAATTGGGTGCGTGCCGCCGTCGAGATCGTCCGCCGCTACCGCCAGATGGCGGCCGAAGCCGGCGTCCCCCTGCGCTATGTGGAAATCTGGAACGAGCCGGACAACCGCCAGTTCTGGGATGCCAGCCCGATAGAGTTTTTCGATCTCTTTGCCCACACCGCCCAGGCGCTCAAGGCCGAGTTCCCCGATCTCAAGGTGGGCGGTCCCGGCCTGACCCCCGCCGGAGCGATGTCGCCTCAGGGACAGCAGTACACCCAAGATATGCTGGCCCATCTCCAGAACCACGACGTGCCGCTCGACTTTTTCTCCTGGCACATCTATTCCAACGACCCGCAGGACTATCGGGACGCGGCCCGCTTCTATCGTCAGCAACTGGACGGTCACGGCTACAGCGGAGCTGAGAGCCACATCACCGAGTGGAACACTGCTTCCGGCACCGAGACCGGGGTAGTGACCGATCTCTCATTGCGCGTGGGGGGCAAGGGTGCCTCCATCCTGAGTGCCGTCTGGATCGTCTTGCAGCAGGAGGATGTGGCCGTCTCGACGCTGTTCAGAGGTACCGACACAAACATCAACTTCCCCGGCTTTTTCGGCATCTTTTACGCCGACGGGCGCCCCAAGCGGCCGGCGCTGGCCTTCTCGCTCTGGGCGCGGCTGGCCGCCCATCCTCAGCGGCTGAACGTGACTGCCGCCGGTGACGATGGCCTGTGGGTGCTGGCCGGGCAGGACGACGACGGCGAGGTTGCCCTGCTGCTCGTCAACCCCACCGAGACGGCCACCTCCTGGCAGGCCGAGTTCGCCAGCCGCGATCTGGCGGGGGGCGCGACGCTCTATCAGGTGGACGACGCCGGTGACGAGGTGCAGGCTTTCTCGCTGGCATCGCCCGCCGCTGAGATTGGGGCCTACACCGTGCAGTTGCTGATTGTTCACCCATAGGTATCAGACTACGAAAGTCTGGCACGAAGGAGATTATTATGAAACGCATACTGCTTCCCGTTTTGGTTTTGATATTGACAGCCTTGGCCTGCGGCCTGACGCCCCCCACCCTGCCCGCCAGGCCAACGCGCGGCGCGGCGACGCAGGCCGCCGCCCCCTCCCAACCCCAGGAGCAGGAATCCCCCCCGGGGGAACAGCAGCCCACTCAGGCCGCCGCACCGGCGCAGCCCGGCAGTCAGATCGTCACCTACATCCCCGCGGAGGGCATTGGCAACATCGCCGTGCGGTTGACCTTCCCCGACGCGCCGCGCTACCCTGATGGGGCCGGTGTGGTGGTGGACATCGCCACCTTTTTCACCACCACCGATGATTTCTACGAAAACCTGGACGCCGCCCCCCTCGGCCTGGTTCGCGTGGCCTACCTGTGGCCGGGGAAGGAATCCCGTAGCACGAGAGCCCGCTCGGATGGAGAATACGACTACGGCGGTGAGATCGGCATCCGCGCCCTGCGCGATGTGATCCGTTTCGCCTCAGGGGAGATTCCCGATACGGAAGGCCGCTACATTGGCGACCTGAGCCCTTTCCCCGTGCTGACCGACCAGGTGGGACTGTACGCCTTCTCCCATCCCGGCATCGCCGCCGTC
>DQUX01000263.1 GCA_015662065.1 Anaerolineales bacterium
GCCCACCCCCACTCCCTGACCTGCCGCGCCTCTCACCCCGGCGCCAGGTAGGCCAGCGCCCGCCGCACCCGCTCCTCCAGGGACATCTCCTCATCCCGGGGGAGGTTCTGCAGTGCCGTCTGCGCCTCGACGACGCTGAAGCCCAACGCCGTCAGCGCGCCGATCACCTCGGCGTCCTGGTCGGTGAGGAGCGGGGCGGCCTCCACGCCGACAACGGCCAGCTTGTCTCGCAGGTGGAAGACGATGGCTCGCGCCGTTTTGGGGCCGATGCCGGGAACGCGGGAGAGGATCCCAGGCTCCTCCCGCACCACCGCCTGCCGCAGCGCCTCCGGTGATATCGCGCTCAGCGTCGCCAGCGCCACCTTCGGCCCCACACCCGATACCCCCAGGAGCAGTTCAAAGAGGGTCAGATCCTCCTCGGTGAGGAAACCGTAGAGGGCCAGCTCGTTCTCCCGCACGTGGAGATGGGTGACCAGCTCCACCGGCCGTCCCACCCCATCCACCTGTTCCAGGACAGATGTGGGGACAGACACGCGGAATCCCAGCCCGCCCACCTGCACCACCAGATGGTCCGCCCCCACCACCGCAACAATTCCGCTGAGCCGCGCGATCACACCCCCCTCCTCCCGGCGGCCCCCCCCACCTCTGCGTCCTACTTCCCCTCCAACGCCCGCATCCGGGCCGAGTGAAGATGACAGACAGCCACGGCCAGCGCGTCGGCGGCGTCGTCGGGCCGGGGGACCTCCGGGAGACCCAACAGCATCCGCACCATCCCCTGCATCTGCCGCTTATCCGCCCTCCCGTAGCCGGTCAATGCCTGCTTCACCGCCAGGGGGCTGTACTCCGCCACCGCCAACCCCGCGTCCGCCAGCGCCAGCAGGACCACCCCCCGCGCCTGGCCCACGCTCATCGCCGTCCGCACGTTGGCGCTGAAATACAGCTCCTCCACCGCCGCCTCGTCCGGCTCCCATTCCCGGACGAGGCGAACTATCTCCCGGTAGATGGTCTGCAATCGCTCTGGAAGCGGCTGCCCGGCCGGCGTGGTGACCACCCCGTAGGCCAGCGCTTGGAGACCCTCCTCCGCCTCCTCCACCACACCGTAGCCGGTCGTCGCCGTGCCGGGGTCCACCCCCAACACCCGCATCACCCCGCCGCCTCGAACTTGGTCATCACCTCATCGGAGATGTCCAGATTAGAATACACCTGCTGGACGTCGTCCAGGTCCTCCAGCGCGGTGATGACCCCCATCACTTTGAGGGTCTCCTCCTCCCCCAGCTGAAGCGTGTTCTTGGGGACCAGGGAGAGCTCGGCGGTCTCAAACCGCACCCCCAGGTCCTCCAGCGCCTGGCGGACCCCCCGGAAGTCCTCCGGCAGGGCGAAAACCTCGATCATGTCGTCGGAGATGATCACGTCGTCGGCCCCAGCCTCTACCGCCGCCTCGAAGACCGCCTCCGGGTCCCCGCCGTCCGGGGAGATGGCGATGTACCCCTTCCGCTCGAACTGCCAGGCCACCGCGCCGGCCTCGGCCATCGCGCCGCCCTGGCGGGTCAGCACCCGCCGCAACTCTGCCACCGAGCGGTTCCGATTGTCGGTCAGGACCTGGATCATGAGCGCCACGCCGTGGGGGGCATACGCCTCGTAGAGGATCTCCTCCAGCGCCGCCCCCTTCAACTCCCCCGTCCCCCGCTTGATGGCCCGCTCGATGTTGTCCTTGGGCATGTTGGCGGCCTTGGCCCGATCTACGGCCAGGCGCAGACGGAAGTTGAACTCCGGGTTGCCGCCCCCCTCCCGTGCCGCGATGGTGATCTCCCGCGCCAGTTGGGTAAAAAGCTTCCCCCTCCTCGCGTCGGCGGCTGCCTTCTTGTGCTTAATCGTGGACCACTTGCTATGACCGGACATGCCCTCCTCCCAAAGTATCTGACAGACCCATAGAGGCAACCCCGATATGATTATACCATCCTCCCCACCGAGGAGGCAAATAGCCGCAGGGCGAGGTATAAGACGGCCTGCCGCCTGGCGCTAGACCCCGGTCAGCGTAATCAGCGTGCTTCAGCGATTCGGCGGTTCAGAGAAGCCCTCACAGCGGAAGCCACGTGCCGATTCCCTTCTCCACCGCCCGCCGGTAGATCAGAGGGGCGGTGGCCATATCATCCAGCGCCAGGCCCAGATTGCAGGCCATTGTCCGCTCCCTGTCCATCTCCCGCCCCGGCTTGCGCCCGGTGACCAGTTCGCCCAGGTCGGCGTAGATGGGCGGGATGTCCTGGAAATAACCGATCTCCCGGTAGTGCTCCAGTTGAGGCACGTCGTCGGTGCAGAACTTGTCCGCCTCCCTCATCGCATCGGGATGCCAGTAGGAGTCGAAATCGACCAGCGACGCGAACGCCCCCTCCCCAAACCAACCCGGCTGGATGGTGGCATGCGGCACTTTCAGGATGGGGCCGGCGGTGACCACGATGTCGCAGCCGACGACGGCCTGCTTCGGCTCCTGGACCGGCACGACCTCCAGCCCGAACCGTTCGGTCATCTCCTCCACGTAACGTCGCCGGGCCTCGGGGTCCACGTCGTAGGCCAGCACCCTCTTGAGGGGGAAGAGGACGTCCAGCGCCTCCAGGTTGCTCCTCCCCTGCACGCCACAACCCAGGATGCCCACCACCTCGGAGTCGGGGCGGGCCAGGTACTTGGCCGCCACGGCGGTCGCCGCGCCGGTGCGCTTGGCCGTGATCCACACACAATCCATCACCGCCAGCGGGAGACCGGTCTCGGGATCGTTCAGGATGAGGAGGCCGGTGATGTAGGGCAGACCACGCTTGTAGTTCTCCGGGTAGCCGCTCACCCACTTCATCCCGGCGGACTTGAGCGCAGGGATGTAGGCCGGCATAGCGTGGATGAAAGCGTCGGGCATCGTGTGGATACCGGGCTTGGGCGGCATCTCCACCCGCCCCTCCCCCTTCTCGCGGAACATCTCCTCCAGTGCCTCGATGATCTCGGCCATCGTCAGGCCGACGGCCTCCACGTCCGCCTGAGAGAGATAGAGAAGCCTGCCAACAGACACAGCTCACCTCCTGCTCTGAAAGCAACACAGACGACTCAGCGCTCGCCCAGCACCGCTCCCAGGAAATCGGGCCGGCCGTGCAGGAAGGCCGCAATGGGAAGGGCCTTCTTGCCGGCCCGCTGCACCTCCAGGAGCCGCAGGGCTCCCTCACCGGTGACCACCGCCGCCCCATCCCCCAGCGGGATCACCGTGCCGGGCGACTCGGACCCCCGCCAATCGGGGAGGGGTATTGCACGGAGCACCTTCAGCCGCTGCCCCCACCAGGTGGTGAAGGCCCCCGGCCAAGGAGTCATCGCCCGCACCCGCCGATCCAGCTCCACCGCCGGCCGGGTCCAATCCAGCCACCCGTCCTCCTTTTTCAGCATGCGGCAGTGGGTGACCCCCTCCTCCGGCTGGGGCTGGGGCAACAGAGCCCCCGCCAGGTAAGGGGGCAGCGTCTCCACGATGAGATCGGCCGCCAGCCGGGCCAACCGCTCGGAGAGGGTGTCGGTCGTGTCGTCGGGCCGGATCGGCTCCTCCCGCCGGGCCAGGATCGGCCCCGTATCCACCCCCGCGTCCATCCGCATCACCGTCACCCCGGTGATCTCGTCCCCTGCCAGGATGGCCGCAGCGATGGGGGCCGCCCCCCGCCAGCGGGGCAGGAGCGAGGCGTGCAGGTTGACGCAACCGTGGGGTGGGAGATCAAGGACCGCTGGCGGCAGGATCTGGCCGAAGGCGGCGACGACGATGACCTCCGGCCCCCACGCCGTCAGGTGGTCCTGCGCCTCGGGGTCGCGCAGGCTCCGGGGCTGGTAGAGAGGAAGGCCCAGCGCCTGTGCGACGACCTTGACCGAGGGCGGACGCAGGAGGGACCCACGCCCCGCCGGCCGGTCCGGCTGGGTGACGACGCCGACCACCCGATGGGCGCGGGCCAGCGCCTTCAGGGAGGGCACGGCAAAATCGGGACTTCCCATAAAGACGATGCGGGTCATAGCGATAGAATTCTAGCACACCTGGAAACAGGGGACAAATGAATTGCTACCCCGCCGAACGGTGGGGTGGGAAGCGGGCCAGATGGTCCTTTTCACAGAGCGATCGTTCCTGTACAATAGAGAGTAGAGCAGAAGGGAGGCCAATAATGAAACCAGAGCAAATCGGTTCCCGCCAGCCCGTGGCCGAAGAAATGGAACCGGTCCGTCCTGGCGAGGCGGAGAGGCTGAAACTGGCGGTACTGTCCTTCGACCGGGGCGTGGAACAGCTCTCGTGCTGCGCGGGATAAGGAGGAGGTCGGGTATGGCCGAGAAGATCCGCGTCCTCCTGGCGGACGACCACGCCGTCGTCCGTCAGGGCATTCGCCAGTTCCTGGAGGAGGCTGGCGACATCGAGGTGGTGGCCGAGGCGGGCAACG
This sequence comes from Anaerolineales bacterium, assembly GCA_015662065.1. Lineage (GTDB taxonomy): Bacteria > Chloroflexota > Anaerolineae > B4-G1 > DUEL01 > SZUA-1492. The sequence continues at coordinate 4,440 of DQUX01000263.1, forward strand.
GCGCCGAGGCGGTCCGCCTGGCGGAGCAGCACCGGCCCGACATAGCGGTGTTGGACATCCGTATGCCGGGGGTGACGGGGGTGGAAGCGGCCCGGCGGATCAAGGCGCAGATCCCCCAGGTGCGGGTGTTGATCCTCACCGCCTACGATGACGACCCCTATATCTTCGCCCTCCTCCAGGCCGGAGCCGACGGCTACATCCTCAAGACTGCCAGCGGGGATGAACTGGTGCGCGCCGTGCGCACCGTCCACCGGGGCGAATCCGCCCTCAGCCCCGAGGTGGCGAGCAAGGTGGTGCGGCAGGCGACGGCCCGTCGTCCTGAGGGGGCCGCCGGGCAGGTGGAGCCCCTCACCCCGAGGGAACTGGACGTGCTGCGCCTGGCGGCCCAGGGGCTGACCAACCGGGCCATCGGCCACCAGTTGGGGATCAGCCATCGCACCGTCCAGGGGCACCTGGCCAGCATCTACGGCAAACTGGGGGTGAGCAGCCGCACCGAGGCGGTCACCGAGGCCGTCCGCCGGGGCTGGATCGTGATCGAGTGAAAAAGACACAGGCTTGTGCGCTGGAGGCACACCTATGCGCCGATGGTTTAGGAGTTTACAGGCCCAGCTCTTCCTCTGGGCCGTGTTGCCGGTCACGTTTGTCATCCTCGGGCTGGCCTTCACCGGCGTCTACGCCCACCAGCGGGCGATGCGGGACTTCGTGGCCGAACGCGACCTGGCCCTGGCCCGCTTGATAGCGCGGATGGTGGAGGACGGGCTGGCCCACGGCACCGTCGGCCCCGACGGGGGTGGCCTGGCAGCCTGGCTCCTCTCCCTCGTCGGCGACCGGCCGGGGACGGTCACGCTGATGGTGGTGGACGGAACGGGGCAGGCGCTGGTCCACCCCGACCTCACCCGGCTGGCTGCCAACCTGAAGGACATACCCGGCGTGGCGGAGACGCTGGAGGGCGGCGAAGGTTTCGTCATCGTGGAGAGCGAGGCGGGGCCGCTGTTGGTCGCCTTCACCCCTGTCCGCGGGACCGACTGGGTGGTGCTGGTGCAGGAGCCGGTGGAAGGCCTTATCGGCCCCATCCTCCGCTTCTCCAGCCTGGCCCCCCTTGTCGCCGTCGGGGCTAGCCTCCTCTCCCTGCTGGTCCTCACTTTCGGCTGGCGCACCATCGTCCGCCCCCTACAGACGCTGGCTCGAGCCGCCGAGCAGATCTCCTGGGGGGACGACGCGGCCATCGCCGCGCCGGTGGGCGGGGCGCAGGAGGTGCGGGAGCTGCACCGGGCGCTTTCCGAGATGGTGGTCCGTATCCGGGGATACGAGGCCGGGATGCGGGACTACCTGGGGGCGGTGACGCGGGGGCAGGAGGCGGAGCGGGCCCGGCTGGCCCGGGAGCTGCACGACGGCCCGGTGCAGGACCTGATCGGCCTGGGGCAGCGGGCGGAGATGACCCAACGATTGCTGAAACAAGGGGAGACGGAGCGGGCCCAGGCACTGCTGGCGGAACTGCGCCGCGCCGGGTTGGAGACGGCCGAGGAGCTGCGCCGGCTCATCAGCGCGCTGCGACCAGCCTATCTGGAGGACCTGGGTTTCCTCCCCGCGCTGGAGACGCTGGTGCAACAGGCCGACGGGCAGACCGACGCCCGCGTCCGCCTGGAGCGGGGGGAGGAGACGCGCCGGCTCGAGCCGGAGGTGGAACTGGCCGCCTACCGCATCGCCCAGGAGGCATTGAACAACGCCCTCCAGCACGCCCACGCCCACAACATCGTCGTGCGCGTCCGCTGCGATGAGGAGGGGATCACCCTCACCGTGGCCGACGACGGCGTGGGGTTCACGCTGCCGCCCCGGCCCGACCTTCTGACCCGGTCCGGCCATTTCGGGCTGGTGGGGATGCAGGATCGGGCCTCCCGGTTGGGCGGCACACTGCGGGTCCACACCGCCCCTGGCGAGGGAACCCAGATCGCCGCCTACCTGCCCGCCCGTCCCCCAGACACCCAACCACAATCCACTCCAAGCCCACCGGACGCAAGCCGTCCGCCTGAAAGCTAAGTACGCTTTGACCCATTTTGGGGCCTAGCGCCGCATGTTCACGGCGACGCGGGGCAGGACAACGCGGCAGGGGGCTATCAGTCCTCCTGCACCCGCTACCGCACCTACCCCACCCTTCTGGGAAACCGCTCCAACACCGTCCCCTCCGTCGCCAGCGGGACCCGGTCCCCCACCTCCAGCTCCTCCAGCGGCTTTTCGGTGGGCTTGCGGGCGGTGGCCATAACGTGCACTTCTGCCCCTGGCTCCGCAAACCGCCGGTCCACCACCGCCATCCCCACCAGATACCCCTCCGTATCCTGCGCAGCCGAGGTCACCTGCCCGATCACCCGCCCCCGCCGGTCCACCACCCGGTCCCCCTGGTTGGGCATCGGCACGTTCCGCTCCGCCAGCCGGAAGCGGATCACCTCCATCTTCCGCCCCGCCGCGTGGGCGCGGAAGGGCTCCCGCCCCACAAAGAAGGGCTTGTAGACCTTCACGTACCCCTCCAGCCCCGCATCGTCGGGCCGCAGGTCCAGCGGCCCGGCCAGCTCGTGGCCGTAGAGAGGCAGCCCCGCCTCGATCCGCAGCGAATCCCGCGCCGCCAGCCCCACCGGCCGCAGCCCAAAGGTCGCCCCGTGCTCCAAAAGCAGGTCCCAGAGCAACTCCGCCCAGGCCGGATGGACGAAGATCTCGAACCCCATCCGCTCGCCGGTATAGCCGGTGCGGGCGATGATCAGGTCGAAGACACCGCCGGGGGCATCCGGCCAGGGCCACTCCACCTCGATCAGCTCCGTCCGCCGCATCCCCAGGAGCTTCCCCCGGATCTCCTCCGCCGCCGGCCCCTGGAGACCGGCCTCCAGCCAGGCCAGGAGAATATCCCGCGACCGCGGCCCCTGCAGCGCCAGGTCCACCCGCCAGTTGTGCTCCTGATCCGGTGCTCGCAGGTCCACCAGATCGGCCCGGAAGGAGGGGTGCACCCACGGCCGATCCAGGTCGATGCAGACCGCACCCTGGTTGACCGAGTTGAGCCACGCCCAGTCCTTCTCCGTGTTGGCGGCGTTCACCACCAGCATGTACCGGCCCGGCCCCCGCATATAGATCAACAGGTCGTCGATCACCCGCCCGTCGGGATCCAGCAGGAAGCCATAGTGGGATTGGCCCGGCCGGAGCCGGTTGACGTCGTTGGTGGTGATCAGGTCCAGAAACGGAGCGGCGAAGGGGCCGGAGACCTCGAACACGCCCATATGCCCCACGTCGAACAGCCCCGCCGCCCCCCGCACCGCCCGGTGCTCATCCAGCACCGGCCCGTACCGGAGCGGCATCTCCCAGCCGCCGAACACCACCATCTGCGCCCCCAGCCGCCGGTGGACCTCGTACAGCGGGGTCCGGCGCTCCGGCCGCTCCTGCGGCTCCCACTTAAAGGGAGGCAGCGGCTCCCCCGGAGGCTCCGCCTCCCGGTGGGCGGAGAGGCCGATGTGGTAGGGCTTGTCGCTGAGAGACGGCGCAAACTCCCCTCCCGGCTCCTCCCCCGGCGCGTCGGCTGCCCCCAGGTTCCGCACCACCACCGGGCCCGGGAGCTTGGCCTGGAGGTCGGCCGGGTCGAACAGCACATAGCCGTCCGAGAGATCCCGCAGCCAGGCCAGCACCCGCTGCATCCGGTCGGCGGGCACCGTCAGCCGGTACCGCTGGTGGCCGAAGCCGGGCCGGGAAAGGACCCCCCGCACCATCACCCGCCCGTCCGGCTCCAGAAGCGTCACGGTACGGCAGGCATCCGGCTCCAGGTCCCCCACCGGCTCCACCAGCGCCAGATCCAGGAAGGGGGCGGCCGCGTTCCCCTCCACCTCGATCACCCCCCAATCCCCCTCCGGGGGTCGGGTGTCGGTGATCAGACAGTGGTGGGGGTAGCCGGTACAGCGGACCTCGTAATCCACCTCCGCCTTCGCCGCCAGCTCCGCTACCGCCAGCCTCGCCTCCTCCAGCGCGTCGAAATCCACCTTGCCCCGATAAACCGGCCCCCGCAGGCCAGGGTAGGTGTAGGGCCGGATCGCCTTCAGCGTCTGGGCGATGAGGTGGGCCAGATCCTCCATCTCCGGCTCCCGAAGCCCCCGCTGGGTGACCCAGGGGGTGCCCAGCCGGATGCCGCTGGCCAGGGCCGGGGAGGGGTCACCGGGGATGGTATTCCGGTTGCAGACGATGCCCACATGGTCCAGCACGCGGGCGGCGGTATCCCCCAACAGCGGCTCCCCGAAGGGACCGACCACCGTCTTGCAGTCCACCAGCAGGAGGTGGGTGTCGGTGCCGCCGTGGGGGACCCGCATCCCCTCCTCCTGCAGCGCGCGGGCCAGCGCCTTGGCGTTGGCGACGATCTGATGCTGGAGGGCGCGGAAGGGCTCGGTACGGGCCAGTCGGAAGGCCACCGCCATCGCCACGAACTTGTTCACGTGGGGTCCCCCCTGTAGGCCGGGGAAGACGGCGTGGTCGATCCGGCGGGCGATGAGGGGATCGGTGGTGAGGATGCAGGCCCCGCGCGGCCCGCAGAGGGTCTTATGGGTGGTGAAGGTGATCACGTGGGCGTACCCCAGCGGCGTGGGGTAGGCCCCGGCGATGACCATCCCGGCCACGTGGGCGATGTCGGCCAGAAGGTAGGCCCCCACCCGGTCTGCGATCTGGCGGAACTTAGCCCAATTGGGGACACGGGGGTAGGAGGTGTAGCCGGCGACGATGATCCTGGGGTGATGCTCCAGCGCCAGTTCCTCGATCTGGTCGTAGTCCAGAAGCTCGGTGCGGGGGTCGACCCGGTAGAAGACCGCGTTGTACCGCTGGCCGGAGATGTTAGCCGGGCTGCCGTGGGTGAGGTGCCCGCCGTGGGCCAGGTCCATCCCCATGATGGTGTCCCCCGGCCTCAGGAGCGCTTCGTAGACGGCGGTGTTGGCCGGCGCGCCGGAGAGGGGCTGCACGTTGACATAGATCCGGTCGGCGGGAACCCCCTCGGTGGCGAAGGCCTCGGCGCACCGCCGACGGGCCAGCGCCTCGGCCACGTCGGCGTATTCCACCCCCATATAGTACCGCAGATCGCCGTACCGCTTGTAGAAGGCCATCTGGGCCTCGTAGTCCAAGATCTGCCCCTCGGCCATCCAACGGGTCTCGGCAAGGGGGTATCCTTCGGCATAGATGTTGGTGAAGACGGATCCCAACGCCTGACGGACGGCCCGAGGGGTATAACTCTCGGAGGGAATCAGGATCAGCTTCCGGGCCTGTCGCTCAGCCTCCAGCTCGATGAGGCCAGCCACCGCCGGGTCCAGCGACTCCAGGCCCTCTCGAAACGGGAAATCCTCCATCGCCCACCTCCCGGAGATATTGTAGCGGCAAGGATGGGAAAGTCAACCGGGAAAAGGCGGGGGCCGAATATTTGTAGGTAATCACTAGCTGCGGTATAATTGCTTCTAGGTGAGGTAGATGATAGAGCTGATCAGATGGCTGGGACTGGCCCTGGTCCTGTTACTGGGGCCGATGATTCTCATTCACGAACTGGGGCACTTCCTGACGGCCAAGCGGGCCGGGGTGCGCGTGTTGGAGTTCGGCCTGGGGTTCCCTCCCCGCCTGCTCACCCTGGCGCAGGAGCGAGGCGCGCTGGAGGTGGATGGGATGCGGATGGTGCTTCCGCCCCGCCTGCGACTTCCCAAAGACCTGGAACCGGGCCAACAGGTGGAGGTGTTGACCCGCCCCGAGGAGGACGGCTCCTACCACGTCCTGCGGATAGCCCCCACCGAGGCCCCGTCGGGGCGAGAGGAGACCTCCCAGGGGACCCAATTCCGCGGCCGCCTGACCGCCTTGGAGCCGGGGACCCGTTACTCCCTGAACCTGCTGCCGATAGGAGGGTTCGTCCGCATGCTGGGCGAGGAGGATCCATCCAGCCCCCGGAGCCTGGCGGCTCAGCCCAAACGCTGGCGGCTGGCCGTGCTGCTGGCCGGCCCCCTGCTGAACCTGACAGCCGCCTTCCTCATCCTGACCGCCGCCTTTGCCTCCGGCGTCCCGGAGCATTACTTCGTGCAGGTGGAGGAGGTCGTGCCAGACACGGCGGCCGAGGCCGCCGGTCTCCAGCCGGGGGACATCCTGACGGCGGTGGACGGAGAGCGGCTGGTGGACGGCCCTGAGCAACTGCGGGAGCGGGTTTTGGCATCGCCCGAACAGCCCCTCACCCTCAGCGTGATCCGTGCCGGTGAAGAGCTAAGCCTTGTCGCCACACCCCGCCTCAAAGAGGGGCATGGCTTCCTGGGCATCAGGATGCAAGCCTGGCCAGACCCGGCCTCGTTGACCCGCCACTCCCTCCCCCAGGCAGCGAAGGCCGCCGCCACCGACCTGGTTGACGTGGTGACGATCATTTTCCGCCTGCCGCGTATGGTGGCCACAGGGGACGTGCAGCCGGCTGAGGTCCGTCCCACTGGCGTGCCGGGGATCCTCCAACTTCTGGCCCTGTTCCTCAAGCAGAGCCTGGAATGGCACGTCGCCTTCCCTGTGCTTCGGGCCACCGCCCTCATCAGCCTGGCCCTGGGCCTCACGAACCTCCTCCCCCTCCCCGCCCTGGATGGCGGCAGGGCGCTCTTCGTCCTGATCGAGACGGTGCGGGGCCGCCGCCTCGACCCGTCCACAGAGGCGGCGATCCATATGGTGGGGATCGTGATCCTGCTGACCCTGTCCGCCGTCATCATCGTGCAAGACATCATCAGCCCCATCATCCCGTGGTCCGTATTGAGCCGATGAAAAGAACGCTAGAGGAACTGCTGGAGATCCTACAGACCGGTCGCGCCTCCTGGAGCGATCTCTACAGCCTCTCCAATCTTAGCCGGTCGCAGGCGGATACGGTCTGGACAGTCTGCGCCCGCCTGCCGGCCGACTCCCGCCGGGCGGTGACCCAGGCGCTGGTGGAGATCGCCGAGAGCGACTTCGAGGTCAACTTCGGGGAGGTCTTCCGCCTGGCGCTGGAAGATGAGGACAGCGGGGTCCGCCGGGCAGCGGTGGAGGGGCTGTGGGAGGAGGAGGACATCCGGCTGGTGCCGCTCCTGATCGCCCGGCTGCTGGAGGACCCGGTCGTCAGCGTCCGGGCGGCGGCGGCCACCTCCCTGGGCCGCTTCCTCCTGCTGGGAGAGCTGGGTAAAATCCGGCCCCGTCCCCACCAGAAGGCCTTCCAGGCCCTGCTGACCGCCTGCACCAAGGCGGAGGAAAGCATCGAGGTCCGACGGCGGGCCCTGGAATCGCTGGCCTATTCGGAAGAAAGCGTGGTGGTCAGCCTGATCGAAAACGCTTACCGGGACGCCGACGAACGGATGAGGGTGAGCGCGGTCTTCTCAATGGGCCGCAACAGCGACGAGCGCTGGGCAGCCGAGGTGATGCGAGAGCTGCACAGCGCCAATCCGGCTATGCGGTACGAGGCCGCCCGCGCCTGCGGTGAGCTGTCGCTGAAAGAGGCGGTCCCGGTTCTGATCGAACTCGTGGAGGACGTGGACATCGAGGTCCAGGAAGCCGCCATCTGGTCGCTGGGGCAGATCGGCGGCGAGGAAGCGCGCCGGGTGCTCAGGCGCTACACCCGCTCAGATAGCGAGGCCCTCCGGGAGGCCGCGCGGGAGGCGTTGCGAGAGCTGGAGTTCCTCCACGGCGACCTGGGCACCTTCCTCCTTTTCGACTTCCTGGAGGAAGACGAGGAGGAAGGGGAAGACGAGGCTCTCTGGTGAGAACGGCCGCCCGTGTTGCACCCTTCCTCGCAATCCTGCTGCTCCTGTCCTCCGCCCCCTCCCTCCGGGCCCAGGAGCAACCGCCGATCGTGGTGACGTCGCTGTCCGCCGGCTACACCTTCGGCCAGCAGGCCACCTTCGGCATCGAGGTCACCGCCGACGCCGGCATCACCGCTCTCTACCTCTACCTGCAAGAGGAAGGAAAGCCGCAGATCGACGTCATCTCCGCCCCCTTCGAGCCAGGCACCTCGGCACGGGCCGGCCATCAGCGGGACCTCCGCCTCTACCCCTTCCCCCCTTTCGGGCAAGTGACCTGGTGGTGGGAGATATGGGACGGGGCCGACCATCGCCTGACGACCGATCCCTCCACTTTTCAGTACGTGGACAACCGCTTCGAGTGGCAGACCGGCATCTCTGAGCCCATCCGGGTCCACACCGTCGTGGCGGACCCCGCCTACCTCCGGGCAGCCCTGGACGTCGCCCAGGCCAGCCTGACGCGGATCACCCAGGAGCTAGAGGCCCCCGAGCCCGAGAGGGTGGACATTTACCTCTATCCATCTCTGACGGACCTCCGGGCAGCGCTGGAGATGGCCGGGCGGGAATGGATGGGCGGGCAGGCCCGACCGGAACTGGGCGTCGTGCTGGTGGCGGTCCCCTACGACGACGAATTCGTGACCCGGATGGAACAGGACATTCCCCACGAGCTGACCCACCTGGTGATCTACCAGGTCGCCGGTCCCGTGGGATACGCCTACATCCCGGCCTGGCTGAACGAGGGGCTGGCGATGGTCAATCAGGTACACCCCGATCCCAGCCTGGACGCACTCCTGGAGCAAGCACGGCTGGAGGGGCGGCTCATCCCCCTGAGCGACCTGTGCGCCCCCTTCCCCACCGACCCAGAGACCGCGCTCCTTTCCTACGCCCAGAGCGCCAGCCTGGTCCAGTACATCCGGGGGCAGTACGGGGGAGCCGGCATCCGCGCGCTGCTGTCCGCCTACGCCGACGGGGCCGGGTGCGAGGGGGGGATCATCCAGGCGCTGGATACCACCCCGGAGCGCCTCGACCTGGCCTGGCGGGCCTACCTGATGGGGATCAGCGGCTGGGCAACCTGGCTCTCCGACAACGCGGCGTGGCTGCTGCTCTGGGGGCTGAGCCTCCTGCTGGCCCTGCCGATGACGGGCGCCGTCTGCCGCCGACGCCGGTAGGGCGGGGCGGCGATCCGCCCAACAGCTTCTGCATGGAGCGACAGACGATGTTGGTGTTCGATCTGGAGACCCAATACACAGCCGACGAGGTCGGCGGCTGGAGCCACATCCGCGATATGCGGATGGCGGTGGGGGTGACCTACAACCCCGCCGAGGATGCCTACCGAGTCTACCTGGAGGAGGACGTAGACCGGCTGATCGCCGACCTGCACACAGCCGAGCGGGTCGTGGGCTACAACCTCTACCGCTTCGACTACGAGGTGCTCTACGCCTACACCGACCGGCGGCTGGATGGGCTGCCGACGGTGGATATGCTGGTGGACCTGAAGCGGGTCCTGGGGTGGCGACCCAGATTGGATGACGTGGCCGCGGCGACGCTGGGGGAGCACAAGACCGCCGACGGCCTGGCCGCCGTCCGCTGGTTTCGAGAGGGACGGCTGGACCAGGTGATCGCCTATTGCAAGCGGGACGTGGAGGTCACCTGGAAGGTGTACGACTTCGGGCGGAGAAACGGCTACATCCAGGTCTGGGACCGCCTCCGACGCCCCCGAAAGGTGCCGGTGCGATGGTAGAGGGTTCGTTCGAGGCCGCCTACCTGGCCCTCCTGCGGTCGGGGGAGCTGCGGAAGCGGGTGCAGACCGCCTACGAGCGGCTGCACGACTGCGACTTCTGCGGCCGGCAGTGCCACATAGACCGGTACGAGCAGGTGGGGAGCTGCCGCACCGGGGTGCGGGCCGTGGTCTCCAGCTTCGGCCCCCACTTCGGGGAGGAAGACCCGCTGCGGGGATATCGGGGCTCCGGCACCATCTTCTTCGCCTGGTGTAACCTCAACTGCCAGTACTGCCAGAACTATGACATCAGCCAGTTGGGCCACGGGGAGGAGGTGGAGCCAGAGGACATCGCTTCAATGATGTTGGCCTTGCAGGATCGAGGCTGCCACAACATCAACTTAGTCTCCCCCACCCACGTGGCGGCCCCCATCCTGGCGGCCCTCCTCATCGCCGCCGAGGCGGGTCTCCGCCTGCCCCTGGTCTGGAACACCGGCGGGTACGACTCCCTGGAGGCGCTCCAGCTCCTGGACGGCGTGGTGGATATTTACATGCCGGATATGAAGTACGCCGACGCCGAGGCCGGGTATCGGTACTCCCGCGTGCGCCAGTATCCGGCGGTGAATCAGGCGGCCGTGAAAGAGATGCATCGACAGGTAGGAGACCTGGTGCTGGACAAGCAGGGAATCGCCCTGCGCGGGCTGCTGGTCCGCCACTTGGTCTTGCCGGACAGGCTGGCGGGGACGGCGGAGGTCACCCGCTTCCTGGCCGAGGAGGTCTCGCCCGATACGTACATCAACGTGATGGATCAATACCGGCCCTGCTACCGGGCCCACGAACATCCGCCGCTGGATCGGCCCATCACGGCGATGGAATACGAGGCGGCGGTAGAGGCAGCCCGGCGGGCCGGGCTACATCGGTTTGACCGACGTGCGCCCCGGCTTATCCGACTTTGGTAGAGAACAGTTCGACAATGTCATATGCTCTGAGGTGGTCTGTGACCCCCGACTTCGGCTGAAAACGGTACTTTCCGCCAAAGACGCGGGTCACAGACCCGCTGGGAGCCTTCAAAGCGAGGGTTTTATACTAAGGTGACATTGCCAAGATAGCCGCTGGGGGGGAAGAGATGGCTGGAGGGGGATCGAAGGAACGGAGTCGCCTTCACGCTGTCGTCGAGGGGATCGTGCAAGGGGTAAATTTCCGTTACTATACCGTACGCCGGGCCCGCATCCTGGGGCTGACCGGCTGGGTCGCCAACCGATGGGACGGAAAAGTGGAGACGGTTGCGGAGGGACGGCGGGAAGACCTGGAGACGTTCCTCGAATTCCTGCAGGAGGGACCGCCGTCGGCCATCGTCACCCGCGTGGAGCCGCACTGGGAGAAGGCGACCGGGGAGTTCGCCGACTTCAGGGTAATATATTTATGAACAACTATCGGGAACGACTGGCCTGGCTTATCCTCCTGGTCTCCTTCACGTTCTGCGTGGGGCTGATTGTCGGCATGCCGCTGGGTGTGCGTCACTTCCTGCGCACCGCCAGCACCGACCAGAAGGCGGCGCTGGAACCCCAGCGAGGGACCCCCCGGGTGCAGCGGAGGGGGCGCGGGCCGGTCATCGCCCTCATCGGGCCAATGTGGGACGTGCCGGCCGGGACGGTGGTGACCACCGACGACTCGGCCCAGAGCCTGCTGACCCTCTACGCTCCGGGGGAGGAGCCCGCCGTTGTCGCCACCATCCAGATTTACGGCGATACGGAGATGGTCCTGGTCTCCTCCCGCTCCCCCCGCTTCAAGGTCAGCCCCCTGCCCCACCGGGTGGTACTGGAGATGCGCGTGGGGCGGATTCGGGTGAGCGTAACGCCGGCAGGCGAGCGGAACACCGTGGTAGAGCTACACACCCCCCACCTGACCGCGCTGCTGGACGAGGGAAGCTACGAGGCCCGGGTCCGTCCGGCCCGCTCCGAAGTGACCGTGCGCGATGGAGCCGCACAGGTGACGTCCGCCAACGGCGAGTCGGTCACGCTGGAGGAGTCCCAACGGACCGTCGCCCAGATCGGAGGGAGTACGCTGGAGGTGGGGTCCGCGGAGCGGAACCTGCTGACCAACGGCAACTTCCGCCAGCCCCTGGAAGGGGGCTGGGAGGAGTACCACAACGAGCAGCAACCACCCGCGGGCGAGGTGGAGATCATCGAGTTCGAGGGCCGCCCGGTGGCCCGGTTCCACCGCAACGGCATCGGCCACGCCGAGGTCGGAATCCGCCAGGAGATCAACTACGACATCCGGGACTTCACATCTCTGGTCCTACACCTCAGCGTCCGGGTACAGGGGCAGAGCCTGCCCGGCTGTGGCTCGGCGGGCTCGGAGTGCCCTATCATCATCCGCGTGGACTATAAGGACATCTACGGCACCGACCGGACCTGGTATTATGGCTTCTTCTCGGGGGACCCGGGGGGGAATTTCCTCTACCCCTGGGACGAGCAGATACCGTTCCAGACCTGGTACACCTTCGACTCCGGGAACCTGATCGACTCCAAGAACCCCACCGGCGCCTTCGTCGAGCCCCCGGCCCTCATCAAATCGGTGGCGATCTACGCCTCCGGCCACTCCTTCGACGCCCTGGTGACGGAGGTGGAGTTGCTGGCGCAGGAGTAGGGAGCTACATCTCCCGCAGCCTGCGCTTCAGGTCGCTGGGGGTGGCTGCCTCCAGGGGGATGTAACGGGTGCGGGGGTAATACCGCCGGAAGAAGGCCCTCAGGTCGGAGGGCCACTCGCCGGGGTTGACCGCGATGACCGTCTTATCCTCCAGCGCGCCGATGCCGGCGTCGTCAGCGCTGCTGCCAATGGTCCACCGTCTCGCCTCCCACGCCCCGCTGTCCAGGATCGCCCGCACCCACGCCACACCCGCCCCCGGTGGAAGGAGCACATAGGTTCGGGCATATTGCTCCCGGGGCAGCCCCCATACCTCCACCGGCCGGGGGTGCACCTTGAGATCCGCCTCGGCCAGCCGCTGCGCGCCGCCATCGGCGGTGAAGAGAATATGGTGATCCCCTATCTCCACGGGGATGAAGGTCCACGCCCAGGCCCCTCCCTCAGGGGGCGGCTCCACCTCCGCTTCGGCCACCGGCACCGCCGCCCCATCCGGATCGATCACCTCCAGCGCCACATCCCGGTGGGCCTGGGTCGAGGTCACCCCCACCAACACCTCGTCCCCCACCCGAGGCTCCGCCGGCTCGAAACCGATCTCCGTCCGCGGGGCCGGCGCCACAAGCTCCAGCGCCACGTCATCCCAATAGGCGTCGTTGTGTTTGAAGGGCCAGAGGGTACGGGAGCGGAGAAAGACTGTCACGGTATTCCCCCGGGCCACCGCCTCAACGGGAGGCACCGGCCGGTGCCCGTTGTAGATGTGCGCTCCTGTGCCCCAGACCACCGTGTCGGCGTAGGGATCGGTTCTGCCGGTGGGGTCTATGCCCACCCAGAAAGTGAAATTGCGCGTTCCGTCATCCTGGACCGAGCCCTCTAGGGCGAAGAAGTGATCATATCCCACCCCCTCCCCCTCGCTCCAGCGGGGGTCATCGGGGTGAGGCCCGCTGTGGCTGTTGGACCAGGCGTGGGCCCAGGCGGAGAGCCGGAGCCGCGCGCCCGGTTCGACGGAGACCTGCTGGAGAAAGCCGCCGTCGTGGATGCGGAAGAAGGTGAAAAAGAGGATGCTTTTCTGGCCCGAGTGGACGCGCACGGCATCGCCGGTGATCCACGAATCCCGCACCTCCGGCTGGCTCCACCCGTTCGGGTTGCCCGGGTCGTGCTCCACCGGCCCACCATGGCGGAACCAGGTCACCCAACCCGGTGGGGTGAAGATGTTGCCCCGCTCCGCCTCCTCGACGCGGCCATCAGTGTGGAAAATCAGACACCGGTGGGATCGCTCCTCCCCCCAGTCGGCCTCGAAGCCACCGTTACGCAAAAGAGCTCCGCCCATCGCCCCCCTCCTTCCCTGTCCGTGCTCCCATCAGTTTAGCACAGAAGGGCATCCAGGGCAACGCGGGCAAATTCTGTGATTGCCCACATCTCATCACAGAGACACGGAGAGCACAGAGAAAACACAAAAATGTCCTATCCCGGTGTCCTCCGTGCCTCTGGGGTGAAAAAACGAGCACCCCGAATAGACGTCTGCATACTTATGGGTAGTCACCACAGGAGACCATCCTTGCGTCCCCCTACCGGCATGATATAATCCCCCCCGTGGTCACAAAACGGCAACTGGGCATCTTCCTGTCTCTGGTCGGCCTGGTAATGGTAGGAGGCACCGTAGCCGTGGACTGGGCAGGAGCGGGGGAGTGGAGTGGATTTGGCCCCCTCCAATGGATGGGGCTCGGCGCAGGGCTGGTCGCGCTGACCATCGGCCTCCTCCTCACCCGACTGGGCAATCGCCCGGCGTAACCAACGATCTGGCAAGCAGATGACTGTAACGCTCCCCAAGCTCCTCAAACCCACCGCCACCCTTCTGACCGTCCTGGCCCTGCTGGTCTTCGCCGGCTACCTGGCGGTGTACCTGATCTACGCCGCCGCCCTGTTCCGCTGGCCCTACGACTACGACCAGGGAGAGGGCTTCGAGCTGTACGACGCGATCCTTTACAGCCAGGGAGAATGGCCCTACCGGGATAACGACACCTTCCCGTTCTACGCCTCCAACTACCCTCCCCTCTTTCACCTGCTTATCCTCCCGCTGCTGCCGCTCTTCGGCCCGCGGCTGATCGCCGGGAGACTGGTCTCTTTCACCGCCACTCTGGTCACTGCCGGCGCCATCGCCTTCGCGGTGCGCCGGGAGAGCAAGGACATCACCGCTCCCTCCCTCCTCCGATGGGGGCTACCCACCCTCGCCGGCCTGGCCTTCCTCTCCTCCAACATCGTCTACCAGGTCGGGCCGCTGTGTCGGCTCCACACGACGATGGTGATGTTCGAGACCCTGGCGGTGGTCGCCATCGCCGGCTTTCAGCATCCCTGCCACCCCCCTCGGAACCTACTCCTGGGCCTGTTCTTCCTCCTCTGCGCCGGGTACACCAAGCAACTGGCCATCTTCACCGCGGCCGCTGCCCTGGGCTTTGTCTTTCTGCGAGACGTGCGAAAGGGAATCCTCTCCGGCCTGGGGCTGGCGGTGGTGGCCGGGGGGCTCTTCCTGCTCATCGATCGGGCCACCAACGGCCAATGGATGCTCAACGCCATCCACGCCAACGTGAACGAGTTCGACTATCGCCAGACCCTGGCGCTATTGGGGCAGTGGCTCCGGCTACACCCCATCCTCCTCCTCCTGGCGGGGGGGCTGCTCGTGTATGAGCTGTTTTGGGACCGACTGTCTGCCTACGCCGTCTGGTTCGTCTTCGCCATAGGGATGGGGTTATTGAGCGGCAAGTGGGGGGCGGGACCGACCTACTTCATCACCGCTATCGCCGCCGCCTGCGTGATGGCCGGGCGGGCGTCGGCCCACCTCGTCGGAGCACACCGCAATGCGCCCCAACGCCGCGACCTATCCCTCCTCCTGGTGGCGGCCCTCTTTCTGCTGCAGGCCACCTTCACCCTGCACCTCCCTACCACCGGCCCGGTCTTCACCCCGCTGGCCCGGGCGCTGGGCGTGGCGGACCGACCGGTGCAGGGGGACTGTGTGACCTTCGCCTACTACGACAGCGGGGGGTACACTCAACTCGGCCACCTGCTCACCGCCGATGACTACCAGGCTGGCGAACGCATCCTGGCCTACGTGCGCCATTCGGATGGGCCGGCCTTCAGCGAGGAAGCAGCCTTCAGCCTGCTGGCTGGCCGGCCGGTAGTGACCAACCCGACCCAGCTCCTCAACCTCTACAAGAACGGCCTGCTGGATACCTCGGAGATCGTCCGCCGGATCGAGGCGGAGGAGTTCGGCGTGGTGGTCTTCCGCGCCCAGTTCTACCCCCAACCGGTGCTGGAGGCCATCGGGCAGCATTACCGACCCGTGGAGCACATGTGTATGAACGGCTTCTACTACCACATCCTGTTGCCCCACCGACTGCTGGAAGATGTCAAGAGGTAACCGAAAATGGAGACAACGACTTTTCGCTGTCCGACCTGCGGGAGCACGGCCCTCGCTCCCAACCCGGACGGGAGCCTGACCTGCGCCCGCTGCGGTGCGGTATCCGAACCGGTCGGGCGGACCTGCCCGGACTGCGGCGCGGCCAATCCGCCGAAAGCGGAGCGATGCCGGTCCTGTGGCCGCCCCCTCGACCTGGTCGGGTTCATCCTGCAGGCCCGTCTCAGATCCCCGACGGAACGACTGGAGCAGATCCAACAGCAGGCTGCAGCCCTCAAGGAGGAAGCGGAGGCTGCGTCGCAGGAGCGGCTACAACGATGGTGGGAACAGGAGGCAGCCCGTCGTCGGGCGCTGGCCCAGGCCCAGGCGGAACGGGCCCGACAGGAGCGCGTGATGTTGACGGCGGCCGCCATCTTCGCCGTGGTAGTGCTGGTAGGGCTCATCATCTACACCCTGGTCACCTCCACCGGGCCCGGCACCCCCACCCCCACCCCGCTCCCCTGATCGGCGAACAGGAGAACGAGGAGAAGGATATGGCAACGGTCGGCATTCTGACAGACACCTCCGCCAGCATTCCGGCACCGCTGGTGAAGGAACTGGGGATCGAGTTGGTACCCTACTACATTCACCGGGGCCTGGAGACGCTGCGGGACCTCATAGACGTGGAGCCAGAGGCGTTTGCCCGGTACCTGAAGACCGCCACCAAACTGCCCACCACATCCAACCCCAGCCCCGGCGACTACCTGGCCGGGCTGCAGCGGCTGGCGGAGCGGACCCGAGAGATCGTGGTGCTGACGATGACCTCCAAGGGAAGCGGCGCTTACCAATCCTGCCGGGCAGCGGTGGACATCCTGCGCGAGCGGATGCCCAAGATCCGGGTCGAGGTCGTGGACACGCTACAGGTGGCGATGTCTCAGGGCTGGGCGGCCATCGAGGCGGCCCGGGCCGCGTTGACGGGCCTCAGCCTCAAAGAGGTCATGGAGGGGGCAGTGGAGGTAGCCCGGCAGGGAATGATGATCCAGACCGCCGACACCCTCCGGTATCTCCATATGGGCGGTCGGATCGGGCGTGCCCAGCACCTGGTGGGCTCACTCCTCAACATCAAACCCCTCATCGGGATGGAGGACGGCGTGATCGTGGCCCTGGGCACCGCCCGCAGCCGATCCAAGGCATACGCCCGGATGGTGGAACTGATGCGTCAGCGGGTAGGCGAGGGGGCCCGGATCAAAGTGGCCTTCACCCACGTAGCAGCGCTGGAGCAGTTGGAACAACTGCGGAGACGGGTCCTCGCCCATTTCGACTGCGCCGAGGTCCTCATCTCCCCCCTCTCCCCCGTCCTGGCGGTCCACTCCGGCCCAGGGACAGTGGGGTTGAGCTTCTTCGCCGTCTAGGGGGGCAGAAAAACGCGGCAACGGGGGAATGTAGAGAGGACGGGAGCCCTTCGTGCCCCCACGTCTCTGCGTCCCCGCGTCCCCGCGTTTGAGCAAGGGCGTTACCGCGTCTGAAGGCTGGATTCCGGCATACTGACCGCCTGCCCGGTCTCCAGAGGCTCCATCTGGGAGAAGGTCAGCCCCTCCTCCCCCACGTCCACCAGCACCCGGTCGCCGCTCTTGAAGTCGCCCCGCAGCAGCCGGATGCTGAGAGGGCTCTCCACGTGCCGCTGGAGCGCCCGTCGCAGGGGGCGAGCGCCAAACTGGGGGTCGTATCCCTCGCGGGCCAGCCACCTGCGGGCGGCCTCGGTCAGCTCCACCTGCAACCCCTGCTCCGCCAACCGATCGGCGATCTCCTGCATCTGGAGGTCCACGATCTGCTCCACCTGCTCCAGCGTGAGCTGGTTGAAGATGATGATCTCGTCCACCCGGTTGATGAACTCCGGTCGGAAGACCTCTTTCAGAGCCTTCTCGATACGGCGTCGGCTCTCCTCCTCCTCGCGGCTCTCCTCCTCCGCCCCTAGGAACCCCAGCGCCCCGCCCCTCCTGGCAAAGGCGGTCCCCACGTTGGAGGTCATAATGATGACCGTGTTGCGGAAGTCCACCGTGCGCCCCTGTCCGTCGGTGAGCCGGCCGTCGTCCAGGATCTGGAGGAGGGCGTGGAGCACCTCCGGGTGGGCTTTCTCGATCTCGTCAAAGAGGACGACCCGGTAGGGCCGTCGGCGGACCGCCTCGGTGAGCTGGCCGCCCTGTTCATAACCGATGTAGCCGGGCGGCGCGCCGAAGAGCCGGCTGACGGTGTGGTGCTCGTGGTACTCGCTCATATCGATGCGCAGCAGGGCATCCTCGTCGTCGAACATAAACCAAGCCAGGGCCTTGGCCAGCTCCGTTTTGCCCACCCCAGAAGAGCCGAGGAAGATGAAACTGCCGATGGGCCGGCGGGGGTCCTTTAGGCCGGAGCGACCCCGCCGGATGGCGTCGGCGACGGCTGCCACCGCCTCGTCCTGCCCAACGATCCGCCGGTGGAGAGATTCCTCCATCCGCAGCAGCTTCTCCGCCTCCGTCTCCATCATCTGAGCCACCGGGATCCCGGTCCAGGAGGCCACGACCTCGGCGATGTCCTCCTCCTCCACAGTCTCATCCAACTGATGCTCCTGCTGCCAGGCCCCCCGCTTCCTCCTGAACTCCTCCTCCAGCCGGAGTCGTTGGGTCTTGAGCTCGGCCGCCCGCTCGTAGTCCCGCTGGCTGCCGGCCGCCCCCTCCTCGATCCGCAGCCGGGAGATCTCCGACTGCATCTGCTTCAGGTCCGGCGGCAGGGTGTAGAGAGCGACCCGCAGCTTGGCCGCCGCCTCGTCCACCAGGTCGATCGCCTTGTCTGGCAGCCGCCGGTCGGTGACATAGCGGTGGGAGAGCCGGGCCGCGGCGATCAGCGCCTCGTCGGAGATGTGGACCCGATGGTGGGCCTCGTACCGGTCCCGCAACCCCCGCAGCATCTCGATGGTCTCCTCGACGGTGGGCTCCTCCACAAAGACGGGGGCGAAGCGCCGCTCCAGCGCCCCGTCCTTCTCAATGTACTGCCGGTACTCATCCAGTGTGGTCGCCCCGACGCACTGCAGTTCCCCTCGGGCCAGCGCCGGCTTCATCATGCTGGAGGCGTCCAACGCGCCGGAGGCTGCCCCCGCGCCGACCACGGTGTGGAGCTCGTCGATGAAGAGGATGATCTCCCCCTGTGCCCGCTGGACCTCCTCGATGGCGGCCTTCAGCCGCTCCTCGAACTCGCCTCGGAACCGGGTCCCGGCCACCATCGCCGCCAGGTCCAACTGCACCACTCGCCGGCCCTTGAGGATCTCCGGCACGTCGTCGGAGACGATCTTCTGGGCCAGCCCCTCGACGATGGCGGTCTTGCCCACACCCGGCTCACCGATGAGGACCGGGTTGTTCTTCGTGCGGCGGACGAGGATCTGGATCACCCGCAGGATCTCCATATCCCGCCCGATGACCGGGTCTAGCTTCCCCTCCCGCGCCATCTGGGTCAGGTCCCGGCTGTACTTCTCCAGGGTGCGATAGCGGGACTCGGCGCGGGGGTCGGTGACCCGCTGGCCGCCACGGATCGCCTGGATGGCCTCGTGGATGCGCTCCCGGTTGACGCCCGCCTCGGCCAGAATGCGGGGGACATCGCCACTCCGTTCGTTGGCGATCGCCAGGAAGATATGCTCGGTGGAGATATAGTCATCCCTGAGACGATTCGCCTCGTCGTTGGCCATATCCAGCACCCGCTTCACCCGGGGCGTGATGAAGACCTGCCCCAGACTGCCCCGCCCATAGATGCCGACCTTAGGGCTGCTGCGGAGGGCCCTGTCCAGGCGACGGCTGATCATCTGCACGTCTACCCCCAGAAACTCGAGGATCTGAGGGACCACGCCATCCGGCTGCTCCAGGAGGGCCAGCAGGATATGCTCCGTATCCACCTGGGTGTGACCGTACCGGTTCATGATCTCCACAGCCCGCTGGGCCGCATCCTGCGCTCGCTCGGTAAAACGATCCATCCGCATCATGCTCTCTACTCCTTATCCCCCAGACTCCATTATACCACACCGTGGGCCAGGGTAAAGCGTTTCGGGAGTGGGGTAGGAATGCGGGTTCGTAGTAGCGGCTTCAGCCGCTTTTGCCCCTTTGGAACGGCTAAAGCCGTCACCACGAACCAAGAATGCCAATATCCAGCCAGAGAATTGATAAGCCCTGGGGATGGGGAGGCGCGTTTCAGTTTCGGGGCGAACGGTCCCCCCAAGCACTCGCGCATCACAAATCCCGCGGAATTGGGCAGGTTTCCTGCCCGATTCCTGAGATTCACCCCTACGCCGTCACGTCGATCGGCACGGTGTCCGGGGCGGGGGCCCTCTCGAACACCACCCGCCCGTCCCGCATATCCACCCGCACCGTGTCCCCCTCGGCGAACTCGCCGCGCAGAAGGGCCAACGCCAGCGGGTCCTGCACCTCCCGTTGGATCACCCGCTTCAGAGGGCGGGCGCCGAAGACCGGGTCGTACCCCACCTCGGCCAGGTGCTCCCGCACCGCCCGGGTCCACTCCAGGCCGATCCGCCGGGTCGCCAGCAGGTCCCGCAGACGCTCCATCTGGATGCCTACGATCTGGACCAGGTCCTCCTTCGTCAGACCGCGGAAGAGGATGACCTCGTCAATCCGGTTGAGGAACTCGGGTCGGAAGGTCCGGTCCAGCTCCTCCATCACCCGCTCCCGCGCCGCCTCGACCCCCAGCTCCTTGATCCAACGGCTGCCGATGTTGCTGGTCATGATGACGATGGTATTGCGAAAGTCCACCGTCCGCCCGTGGCCATCCGTCAGCCGGCCCTCGTCCAGCAGTTGCAACAACGTGTTGAACACCTCCGGGTGGGCCTTTTCGATCTCGTCGAAGAGGATCACGGAGTAGGGCCGACGGCGAACCGCCTCGGTGAGCTGGCCGCCCTCTTCGTAGCCGACATAGCCGGGGGGCGCGCCGATGAGGCGGGAGACGGTATGCCGCTCCTGGTACTCACTCATATCGATGCGGACCATCGCCTCCTCCGTATCGAACAGGAACTCCGCCAGCGCCCGGGCCAGCTCCGTCTTGCCCACGCCCGTAGGTCCCAGGAAGATGAAGGAGCCAATGGGCCGGTTGGGGTCCTGCAACCCCGCCCGGGCCCGGCGGACGGCATTGGAGACGGCCCGCACCGCCTCGTCCTGCCCCACCACCCGCCGGTGGAGGGCCTCCTCCATCCGCAGCAACTTCTCCAACTCCCCCTCCAGCAGCTTGGCGACGGGGATGCCGGTCCACTCCGCCACCACCTCGGCCACGTCCTCCGCACCGGCCTCCTCCTTGAGCAACGGACGGTCCGACTGCATCCGACGCAACTGCCCCTCCTGCTCCTCAAGCCGCCGCTCCAGTTCGATGAGAGCGCCGTACTGGAGCTCCGAGGCGCGGGCGTAGTCCATCGCCCGCTGGGCCTCCTCGATCTGGTGACGGACCTGCTCGATCTGCTCTTTGGTATTCCGCAGGGCCTGGATGGCCGCCTTCTCCTGTTCCCAGCGGGCCCGCAGCGCCGCGCTCTCCTCCCGCAGGTCGGCCAGTTCCCTCTCCAGCTTCTTCAGCCGCTCCTTGCTGGCCCTATCCTTCTCCTTCTTCAGCGCCTCCCGCTCGATCTCCAACTGCATGATCCGCCGGTCCACCTCGTCCAGCTCCGCCGGCTTGGAGTCGATCTCCATCCGCAACCGGGAGGCCGCCTCGTCGATCAGATCTATGGCCTTGTCGGGCAGGTGCCGGTCGGCGATGTAGCGATGGCTAAGAGTGGCCGCCGCGATGCAGGCCGCGTCCTGGATGCGGACGCCGTGGTGGACCTCGTACCGCTCCTTGAGGCCGCGGAGGATGCTGATGGTATCCTCTACCGACGGCTCGTCCACGTAGACCGGCTGGAACCGCCGCTCCAGGGCGGCGTCCTTCTCGATGTACTGCCGATACTCGTCCAAGGTGGTCGCCCCGATACAGTGGAGATCCCCACGGGCCAGCATCGGCTTGAGGATGTTGGCCGCGTCCATCGGCGCGCCCTCCGCCCGCCCGGCGCCGACCACCTGATGCACCTCGTCGATGAAAAGGACCACCTCGCCCGCCGCGTCGGTAACCTCCTTCAGCACCGCCTTCAGCCGCTCCTCAAACTCGCCCCGGTACTTCGCCCCGGCCACCAACGCCCCCAGGTCCAGGGCGACGATCCGCTTGTTTTTCAGCCCCTCCGGTACGTCGCCGCGGACGATCCGCTGGGCCAACCCCTCGACAATGGCGGTCTTGCCCACGCCCGCGTCCCCCACCAGGACCGGGTTGTTCTTGGTCCTCCGGTTGAGGATCTGCATCACCCGCCGGATCTCCTCATCCCGCCCGATGACCGGGTCCAGCTTCCCCTGCCGGGCCAGCACCGTCAGGTCGCGGCAATACTTCTCCAGGGCCTGGTAGGTGGCCTCTGGGTGCTGGCTGGTGACCCGCTGACTGCCGCGGATCGCGGTGAGGGCTCGCAACACCGCGTCCTCGGCCACGCCGTGGGCGGCCAACATCCGGGCCGCCTCCGCCCCGTGGGGACCCAGGAGCGCCAGCAGCAGGTGTTCAGTACTGACGTACTCATCCCGCATCCGCCCGGCGATCTTCTCCGCCTCCTCCAGCGCCCGGGCCAGATCGCGGGAGAGGCCCACCTGAGCGGTAGCGCCGTAGACGCGGGGCCTCCCCTGAAGCGCCCGTTCCACCTCCCCGGTCAGCCCGGTCAGGTCCACCCCCATCCTGTTCATAATCTGCGGAACGACCCCTTCCGGCTGGCGCAGAAGGGCCAGCAATAAGTGCTCCGGCTCGATCTGGCCGTGACTATACCCGTCCGCCAGCCGTTGGGCCGCCAGAACCGCCTGTTGTGCTTTCTCCGTGAACCGATTCAGATCCATTCCATCTCCCTCCATACAAACCTCCGAGTCCACCGCCCGGCGCTACACCGCCGGGCTCAAGGCCCACCTCCGCTTCGCGGGCTCCCCACAGCCTCTGTAAGGAGGGTTGGGCTTTCAGCCGGACAGTTTAGCGTTCGGGGGGCCGGGTGAAGCAGCACCAACACCCAAGGGGAGGGCTACCCATCCCTGGGTATATATGATAAAGGGGGATTGTTAGAAGAATGCTGACGCAGCGTTAGATTCCCATAAGCAGAGAAAACCCTGCGCCCTTTGCGCTCTCTGCGGTTCATACAGATCGCAGACACTCAGCAGCACCAGATAGGGAGACCGCCTGAGGCATAGGTCAGGGAATGGATAAGTCCCAAGGGGTGGCA
>DQUX01000266.1 GCA_015662065.1 Anaerolineales bacterium
CGCTGGGGGGTGGGTTTCCCCGCCCGGACGGCGGGGGGCAACCGGGCCGGGCGGCGCTGGAACTGTAGCCGTTGGACCAGGGCGGTCAGGCCGCGTACCATATCGGCCGGGGAGAGGTCGGAGGTGAAGAAGATCCCCAGGAGCCAGAGCATCAGGAGCACCAGTGCAGCCCCGACCCCACCCAGGCCCCGCACCAGGAGCGTACCCAGCCCCGCTCCCACGTGGCCGCCGCCGTAACCTGCATCGGCCGCCGCCCTGGGGTCCAGCCCGGTCCCCCAGACCACCGGGAAGTGGATGGTGATGAGGAAGGCCACGAAGAGGAACAGGACTCCCGCCACCTGCTCCGGGCGGGGGCGGGGGATGCGGTCGCCGAAGCGGCGCAGGACCAGGTAGAGCCCCGCCGCGCCGACGAAGAAGGGGACGGCGTAGACCCCCCAGCCGAAGGCCCGGCTCAGGAGGGCCACCCACGGCCCTAGGAGCGCCCCTCGCTGGACCGAGAGGAGCGCCAGGAGGGTGAGGGTGGCGACGCCCAGCAGGGCATAGCCCAGGATGTCCAGTTGGACATCCAGGCTGAGTTGGATCCGGGGCGCGCGCCGCTGTCTGCGCCTGCGGCCGCTCTTCTTTTTCTTACCGCGTGAACTGCGACCTGTCATCACCCATAGACTACCACTCCCTCCTTGAGGGCCCAATGATAGACGAGGAAGGGACGATGGCCAGTTTTCATTATAACACACCTCCCGCTCCGCTGCCACGTCAGATGTGGATCGGCCGGCCGAACACTGCGTGGGCGGCCTCGGCCAGCACCTCGCCGAGGGTGGGATGGGCGTGGACGGCGCGGGCGACCGCCTCGGGGGAGAGGCCCGCGGTGCGGGCCAGCACCAGCTCCGGCAGGAGCTCTGTCACCTCCGGGCCGACCAGGTGAGCGCCCAGGAGCCGCCCTGTGGCCCCATCGGCGACCAGCTTGGCGAACCCCCTGTTCTCCCCCAACGCCAGCGCCTTGCCGTTGGGGAGGAACGGGAACCTGCCCACCCGCACGGCGTACCCCTGCTCCCGCGCTTGGGCCTCGGTGAGGCCGAAGCTGGCCACCTGGGGCTGGCAGTAGGTGCAGCGGGGGATCGCGTCGTAGTCCAGGGGCTCCGGGTCCAACCCGGCGATCGCCTCGGCGGCGATGATCCCCTGGGCGGAGGCCACGTGGGCCAGGGGGAGCTTGCCGGTCACGTCGCCGATAGCGTAGATGGAGGGCGCGGTCGTGCGCATCCGCTCATCCACCACCACCCCCCCCGGGTCCAGCTCCACGCCGGCCTCCTCCAGCCCCAGGCCCTCGCTGTTGGGCCGCACGCCAATGGCGATGAGGGCCTTCTCCGCCTCCAGGCTCTCCTCTTTCCCTCCATCCTTTCGTACCCGCACCCGCACCCCGTCGGCGGTGGGGTCGATCCCCTCGACGCGGGTGGCGATCAGTGCGCGGACCTTGCGCCGCCGGAAGGCTCGCTCGATCTCCGTGCTCACCTCCTCATCCTCCAGGGGCAGGAGGTGGGGCAACATCTCGACGACGGTCACCGCCGCCCCGTAGGCCCGCCAGAGGTGGGCGAATTCCATCCCAATGGGGCCCGCGCCGACCACTACCACCGAACCGGGTCGCTCCTGTAGCGCCAATGCGTGGCGGGCGGTGATCACCCGCTCCCCGTCCACCTCTACCCCCGGGATCGCGCGCGCCCGCGCGCCGGTGGCGACGATGATGTGGTCGGCTTGGAGATGGAGGGGCGACCACGGAGGGTCGCCCCTCCTGTCGTTGTTCGGGGCCACTTCTACAATCCCAGGTCCGGCGATGCGGCCGGTGCCCTCTATCACCTGGACCCCGTTCTTGCGCATCAGCGCGGCCACTCCCTTGACCAACCGGTCGGCGACCTTGCGGCTCCGCCTCACGGCGGCTCCGTAGTCGGCCTGGAAGCCCTCCAGGGTGAAGCCGAAGGTCTTGCCCTGGGTCAGGAGCGCGATCACCTCGGCGTTACGCAGGAGAGCCTTGGTGGGGATACAGCCCCAGTTGAGGCAGACGCCCCCCAGGTGCTCTTTCTCCACCAAAGCGACTTTGAGGCCCAATTGGGCGGCGCGGATGGCGGCCACATAACCGCCCGGCCCGCCGCCGATGATCACGACGTCCTGTCTTCTGTCCATTGCCCCTCCCCTCAGCCGGATCGCCCGGGGCTACTCCAGCCCTGGCAGATCCACCCGCACTACCTCTCCGTGGACGTTGACCACCACCCGGAAGCCGGTCATCCAGAGCCAGAGCCGCAGGTCCTCGATGTTGGGGGCCTCCTCCGGGAACTCCACGATCCGGTCCATGTTCTCCAGGTTCACCTCGATGGCCGCACGGGTGAAGGGGTCATCACTGCCCAGCATCTGCATCACCCCATCCACCACCGCGTCCTTCATCGCCAGAAGCCGCTCTTTGAGATGGGTCAGCACCTGTCGATCAACCTCCGCTGCCTCGACATGCCGCAGGAAGCCCGCGTCGGGGATGGCGTAGAAGGGCTCCCCGCCCACCTGAGTCGCCTGCACCGGCTCCCCTTCCTCATTGTAGACCAGACCGGCGAAGAGGGGCTCCCGCTGGCTCATCGGTCCCCTCCCCGGAAGTCGTAGATGCCGTTCTGGAAGGGAAAACGAGCCCCGCAGTCGGTGCAACGCAGCCGGTCCCCTTCATCCACCAGCATCGTTGAGCCGCAGGCGGTGCAGCGGAAGAAGGTGCCCGGGGGGGATGAGGACTTGTCCGCCGGGGCGACGGCGCGGAGAAAGACGCTGGGGCTCAACTGCCACAACTCCCCCGTCGGCTGGCAGAGCCGGTCCAGCGCCACCAGCAGCCCCGGGGGCACCGCTCGCTTGAGGAAACCGACGCGGAAGTGGGAGACCGTCCGCACCCGCTCGATCCGCAGTCCCGTCTCCCCCAGGTGTTGGCGGATCCAGGCTGGGTGGAAATCGAAGTTCAGCTCTGCAAACTCCACCGGCTGAGGGTCGAAGGGGGACCAGGGCTGGCGGCGGAGGAGGTAGCGGAGGATGGCCTTGAGGTTCCGCTTGTTGGCGAACTCCAGGACGAGGGTGCCGGTGGGGGCCAGGATCCGGGAGAGGCCCTGCAGGGCCGCTGGCGCGTCGGCGGCGTGGTGGAGGGTGCGGACCATCACCACGGTGTCGAAGAGGCCGGAGACGAAGGGGAGGCGATAGAAGTCGCCCAGGGCGTAGACGTAGCGGGGCTGCCCGCCGGGGCCGGAATCCCCCAGCCGCTCTCGGGCCTGCACCAGTTGGGAATGGGCGTAATCCAGCAGGACCACCGTCTCGTAGCCCCCGTACAGGTCGGCCAGGCGGCCGAAGCCCGCGCCGACCTCCACCAGATGGCGGCCCGCGGGGGGCAGAAGGGTCCGCATCGCCACCCGCTCGACTTGGTCCTCGTATTCCCGCCCCGCGCCCCAGAACTCGGTCCGGTAGCGGGAGCCCTCGTAGTCGCAGATGGGGTGGGGGGGCCTCAGGGTGCACCTCCATACAGGGAGACGCAGGGACGCGGCGATATACCGCCTCTCCGCATCCCCGTGTCCTATCTGAGGCGGATGCCGTCCGGTATGCTCTCAATGAGGACGCGCACCGGCGTGAAGACGTCCCGTAGCTGCTGCACCGCCGAGCTCAGCCCCGCTTCTCCCAGCCGGATGCGGACCGGGATCGCCATCTGGATGGGGACCGTCTGGCTCACCGGCACCGTCAGCCGCACCGGGATGGTCGTCCTCACCGGCACCACCATATCCATCCGCACCGGCATCTGCAACCCGGCCGGGAGGGAGAGAGAGACGGTGCCGTTGATCACCCCCCCGCCTCCGGGCAGGTTGAAACGGGCGGACAGGTTGTCCAGGGGCACCGGCTGGGTCAGCTCCACCACCGTCTCCTGATTGATGGGCAGGGCGAAATCCAGGTCCAGAGGTTGGTCCAGCGGCAGGTCGAAGCGGATGCCGATGGGTTCATCCACATCCACCGTTGTCTCAATGGTCGTATCCCCCAGCGCCTGGAAGGCCTGGTCCAGATCGGTCAGCAGTGGCTCCACCAGGCCGCTCTTCAGTTGTAGAAGGGGGCCGATGGCGACGATCAAGGCCAGCACCAGCACGCAGTTGACGATGAACGAGAAGATGATGGCGATGTTGGCGAACGCCCGCCAGGCTTTGCTCAGCCGTTGCTTCATCACATCTCTCCTTTCGGCTTGTCGCGCGCGCAGTTTCACCTATTTTCACCACGGAGACACAGAGGGCACAGAGTTTCACAGAGTTTTTCAAGCTTCTCGGTGTTTCTCCGCGCCCTCCGTGTCTCTGTGGTGGTGCGTAGCTCTTGCCGGTTACATGGGCAATTATAGAGGATGGCAGGGGAAGCGCAAGCCGCCTTGTCCCTCCGTTCCTCCTGTGGTACACTAAAACGTGGAGCGTCGAATATATCTTGCTCACTTTCAGGTAAGGAGGCAGGCGGAACACTATGGCTGCAAAGAAAGGCCGCGTTTTCTCCGGCGCCCGGCCCACCGGTCGCCAGCACCTGGGCAACTATCTGGGCGCCATCCGCAACTACGTCGCCCTGCAGGAAGCGTACGACTGCATCTACTGCATCGTGGATCTCCACGCCCTCACCACCCTCAAGGACACCGATCACCTCCGGGAGTGGACCTACGAGATGGCGCTGGACTGGCTGGCGGCGGGGATAGAGCCGGACCGGGGCACCATCCTCTTTGTCCAATCCCACGTGCCCCAAGTGACGGAACTCCACACCATCCTCTCGATGGTCACTCCCCTGGGCTGGCTGACCCGGCTGCCCACGTTTAAGGAGAAGGTGCGTCAGCATCCGGATAACGTCAACTACGGGCTGGTGGGCTATCCGGTGCTGATGGCCGCCGACATCACCCTCTACAAGGCGAACACGGTCCCGGTGGGGGTGGACCAGGCCTCCCATCTGGAGTTCACCCGCGAGATCGTCCGCCGCTTCAACCACCACTTCGGAGAGGTGCTGGTGGAGCCTCAGGCCCAGTACACCGATTTCCCCAAGGTCCTGGGGATTGACGGCCGGCGGAAGATGAGCAAGTCGCTGGATAACCACATCGAGATCGCTGCCTCGCCGGAGGAGATCGAGCGGCGGGTGATGCAGATGGTGACCGACCCGGCCCGCCGCTACCGCTCCGACCCCGGCCGCCCGGAGGTCTGCAACGTCTTCACCCTCCACCGCTTCTTCTCCCCCGACCAGGTGGCGCAGATTGAGGAGGACTGCCGAGCGGCGGAGATCGGCTGCGTGGAGTGCAAGCGGCTGTTCGCCCGGAACCTGGCCGACTACTTCGCCCCCTTCCGGCAGCGGCGGGCGGCACTGGCCGCCGACCCCGACCGGGTATGGGAGATCTTGGCGGACGGGGCGCGGCGGGCCTCGGCTATCGCTTCGGAGGTGATCGCCGAGGTCAAGGAGGCGGTGGGGTTGCCGTCGGCGAGGTGAGCGCCGATGGACCATCGTTCTGGGCGGGGGGAGGGAACGTGCGTCGTGCAGGAGGGTTTTTGTTGCCGGTGTCCCTGGTAGTGCTGGTGGCCTGCCAGCCCGCCATCCCGGCGGGCCAGCCATCCTCCGTGGCCGAAGGGCCCGCCCCTGAACTTCCCCTGGTGGTCTACGAGCGGATCGGCGGGGAGACGGGGCTGCGCGAGCGGTGGGAGATCTACGCGGACGGACGGGTGGTGCGGGAGGGTGACACAGTACGGTACTTGGAGCCAGAAGCGCTGATGGTGCTGATGGAGCAGGTGGAGCGCTCGGACTTCTTTGAGATGGAGGACGTCTATCTACAGGAGGGCCCGCGCTCCCCTCGCTTCGTCTACGCCCTCAGTGTGCGGATGAACGGGGGGATGAAGGCAGTGGTCGTGATGGACGGCGCGCCAGGGCAGCCGCCAGCGTTGGGGGACCTGATCCAAACGGTGGACGCGCTGGTGCGGGGGGAGGTGTAGCCGTGCGGGCGCTGGTGCAGCGGGTGCGCCGGGCCTCAGTGACGGTGGACGACCGGGTGGTGGGAGCCATCGGCCCGGGGGTGGTCGTTCTGGTAGGGGTGACCCACGGAGATACTGAGGCGGAGGCGGAGTGGCTGGCGCGGAAGGTGGCGGGACTACGCATCTTCGAGGATGCCGAGGGGAGGATGAACGCCGGTCTTTTGGACGTGGAGGGGGAGGCACTGGTGGTCTCTCAGTTCACCCTCTACGCCGACGCCCGCAAGGGCCGCCGTCCCTCCTTCACCGACGCCGCGCCGCCCCAGGTGGCGGAACCGCTGGTGGCCCACTTCGCCCATGCTCTGGCCCGGGCGGGGGTGGCGGTGCAGACCGGCGCGTTCGGCGCCCACATGCTGGTGGAGATCCACAACGACGGTCCAGTGACGATACTGCTGGAGCGGTAGGTACACAAAGGGGCGGCCACAGAGGGCCGCCCCCGGCAACGACATTCCCACGCCAGGGTGGTCGGAAGGATCACCCCGGCGCGTTTCGGGGAAGCTAGAAGGGGATCTCCTCTTCCTCTCCAGGGGATTCCTCGTAGACAGGGACCTCCCCCGCCGGCGCGGCCACTTCCTCCCGCCGGCCCAGGAACC